>JAYEOQ010000148.1:0-2526 GCA_034723215.1 Campylobacterota bacterium
ACTTGGATTTGCAAGTGGAGTATATGGATAAATTAAAGATTTTAATTTTGTAGATGCAATATAATCAAAATCATTCTCTTTTTGTTTTAATTTGCTGATTTGTAGTTTTTGAATTTTTTCTAATGTATCTTTTGTAATATTAGGATCTTTTAAAATTTCATTTAGATATTTTAAGGCTGTTTTATACTCATTTTTTAGACAACTAACCTCTATAACAAAAGTTTCAAATCCTGTTGATGTATGGATTGAGATAGCTTTATTTTCAAGTTTTCTAGCAAACTCAACAGAGCCTAACTCTTTTGTACCTTCATTTAAAATTTTTGCAGTAAGGTTTGTAAGACCTGCTAATTTAGTATCATTTATATAACCACTATTTTTAAATACTAATTGTAGATTAAAAATTGGTAGAGTTTTATGTTTTTCAAATATCACTGGTATATTAGTGTTGTTGTTTTGTATATTTTTTAATGATGCTGACATCAATGTTCCTTGTAATAAAGTAAATAGTAAAGCCGTAAATGCAAACTTTTTTAACATAATTAAAATCTTTCTAATATCTCATAAGCTGTATTTCGTTTTGCAGGGTGTTCACCTATATCTTTTATAAGAGTTATCATCTCATTTTGGTTCATACTGTTTGATGCCCCTGCAGCACTTACAACATTCTCTTCCATCATTGTGCTACCTAAGTCATTTGCACCAAACTTTAGTGCCATTTGACCTATATAACTTCCTTGTGTTACCCAAGAGCTTTGAATATTTGTAAAGTTATCAAGATAAAGCCTGGCAACCGCTAAAAGTCTTAAATATCTATTTGAACTTTGAGGAGAGATGTTTGGTATCTCTTTGATAAGGTTTGTATGTGCTGATTGAAAACTCCACATAATATATGCTCTAAATCCACCTGTTTCATCTTGAAGTTGTCTTATTTTATCCCAATGATCAATTATCTGTTCATCAGTTTCAATAGTCCCAAACATCATAGTTGCGGTTGATTTTATATCAAGCTTATGAGCTTGACGATGAACCTCTAACCAATCTTTTGTATCCATTTTTTTAGGTGCAATTATATCTCTTACATCATCATTAAGAATTTCAGCACCAGCTCCTGGAATAGATGCTAAACCTTTTGCATTTAATCTTGATAAAACTTCACTATAGCTAATCTTTGATATTTTAGCAATATAATCAATCTCAATAGAACTAAAACCATGAATATTTATCATTGGATATTTTTTTGCTATATGGTCAACTAAATCTTCATAAAAATCAATTTTTAGTTTTGGATGAACTCCACCTTGAAATAGTATTTGTGTTCCACCAATCTCAAGTAACTCATCAATTTTTTTATCAATCTCCTCATAAGTTAATACATAAGCATCATCATCTTTTAGATGTCTATAAAAAGCACAAAATTTGCAATCAACCCAACAAATATTTGTATAATTTATATTTCTATCAACTACAAAAGTGGTAACTTTTTTAGGATGTAGTTGAAGTTTTCTTTGGCTTGCCATTTGACCTAAATCTAATAATGAGCCATTTTGAATTAAATTCAGTGCCTCTTCATTTGTAATTCTTTTAAAACTAGACACTAAAATTTACTTCCTAGATTAAATTCAAAACTTGATGTTTTATCACCTGCTTCATTATCAATTGGCTTTGAGAAAACAAATTGTAGTGGACCAACAGGTGATATCCATGATAATAAGGCACCGTAACCACTTCTTTTAATATCATTAAAGTTATCTGTACCTATAGTTCCATAATCATAAAATAAAGCCCATCTCATTTTTGCACTAGGGATTAATGGAAAACCTAACTCTATACTGTTTGTCCATGTTTTTTTATATGGAGCAGCACCATCTTCTGGTTGAAAAGCATAAGATTCATATCCTCTAACTGAAGATATACCACCCATATAAAATGTTGTATCATCAGGTATCTCACCAGTATCTTCAAGCATCTTTACATTAGTTTTATATCTAAAGATCCAATCTTTATCAATCAGCTTTTCAAATGAATGAAAATACTTAAAATATGTAGAACTTAACATATAATCTGCATCTCCACCCAATCCAGCTATTTTTAAACTAGTACCAGTATTGATACCAGATCTTGGCACATAGTAGTCATCTGTACTATTATAGTTTATATATGGTGTTATAGCACTTGTAGTATAGCTACTGTTATCTACACTACTTAACTCATAAGTAACATCAGTATCTTCTATTGCATAAGTTATTCCCACTCTTGTATGTCTACCAATTGAGCGACCAACTCCAATACTTGCTCCATTTGTTGTTGTTGTTTCATCTCCATTAGTTGAAGTGGTATCTGTACTTTCAATAAGTGAATCTTTATTGTAAACATTTATACTACCACTATAGATACTATCTCTAATTGCAGGATTACTTAATGATAAATTTAGTGTATCCCTTTTGCTTGAGTGATCAATTGAGAAACCAAGATTTAAACCACTACCAAAAATATTTTTATCATTTATTGATGCATTTACCATAAATC
>JAYEOQ010000149.1:0-10219 GCA_034723215.1 Campylobacterota bacterium
CTCTTCTAAACTCAAAAGTGTTTGTATCATTTTTAAGATTGTTTAAAACTAAATCATAATCAACAACATCAGTAACAATAATAACACTATCATGATTTTTAGCAGCAGACCGAACCATAGCAGGACCACCAATATCAATATTTTCAATAATCACACCATAATCAGAAGTTGATTCAATAGCATTTTTAAATGGATATAAATTTACACAAACTAAATCAATACCCTCAACACCTAATTCTTTTGCTTCATCTAAGTGAGATTGTTTATCTCTTCTATGTAAGATACCACCGTGAATATATGGATTTAAAGTTTTTACTCTACCCTCAAAACATTCTGGAAATTTTGTAACTTCATTTGCTTCAATCACAGCTATTCCAGCCTCTTGAAGCTTTTTATATGTTCCACCAGTTGAAATGATTTCATAACCTAAACTTACTAATTCTTTAGCAAAATTCTCAACACCACTTTTGTCACTTACACTTATTAATGCTCTCAATTTATTTCCTTGATTAAAATTATATTTAGGATTATACTAAAAATGTAGTTATGAAGTGCTTATCTTAATGATATATTGATTTTTTCAATAATATTATTTAACATTTAATTTATCTGTCTTACTGTGATGGTTTATTTTTGTTAAATATATTTAGAATTATTATTGAGTTATTATTTAAATCAACTTCGTAAATAATAGTATATTTTTTAAAAGTCATATCTCTAACTTCTTCATCATTGAAATAAAATGATTTTCTAAATTTATATGGATAATTTGGTAGATTTTTTATTTGTTCAAATAAATCTTTTCTAAACTTCTTTGACGCTGATAATTTATCTTTGGCTATGTATTCTAGAATTATATTAAAATTTACTTCAAACTTTTTATCAAGTTTAATTTGCATATTTTAATTCTAAATCTTTTTCAAATTGATTTGTTCTATTTTCAAAATCTTCAAATGATGTTAGTTTACTATTTCCATTCTTTATATTATTTCTGATTTCTTGTAGTTCTTGTTGTCTTTCATAAAAATATGGGTCAAGTTCTAAGTTTTTATCTTTTGTAATAGTGATATTTTCACTATGACTATTAACATAATTCATAAAAGATGACACATAGTTATCTTGAATTTGTACAGCTATTCTTTGCATAATGAACTCCTATAATTTATTTATATATTATTGTATCAAAAATTAAGTGAATTTCTCTTGATTTATTTTGTTTTTTTTGGGGGGGTATTACCCACCAGTTTCATAAAATGCTCTATCTGAGCTATCTTCACTTCCCCATTTATTTTTTTCTGGTTTATTTTTTAATACTAGTTTTAAGATGTTTGCAGCTTTTTTAATATCTTTTTCTTTAATTGCATCAGCAATACTAAGAGCATCTTCAAAATACAAGCAAGGTATTAAGTACCCCTCAGCTGTAATTCTTATACGATTACAATCAGTACAAAATTCATCTAAATGTGGTTCAATTATTCCAAATTTATAACCATCATCTAAATAGTAGTCTTGTGAAGGTGAAGCGCCAACTCGCTCACCTTTTGTAATATTATATTTTTGTGATATATTATCTTGTATCTGTTGAGAGTTTAATCCACTTTTAACATTTGCATGAGAATTTTCCATGTATTCAATAAATCTAATCTCATAACCTTTGTTTTTACAATGTTCAAGTAAATCTATAAGTTCTGTATCATTTACACCTTCCAATGGAACACAATTTATTTTGATACCAAGACCAATCTCCTGTGCTTTGTCTATTCCTCTTAAAACTTTAGCTAAAACATCTTTTTGAGCTATATGATGTGCAACTTCTGGTTTTAAACTATCAAGTGAAATATTTAATCTTTTAAGTCCTGCATCTTTTAGTGCTTGTGCTGACTCTTCAAGTAAAAGAGCATTTGTAGTAATAGCAAGGTCAACATCTGGTGCATAATCTGAAATCATTTTTACAAAATTATCTAAACCATGTCTTAAAAGTGGTTCTCCACCTGTAAGTCTAATTTTAGTTATACCCTCGTCTATACTTACTTTTATAAACTCAAACATATCTTCATAAGATAAAAGATTTTCATGTGGTACCCAAGAGAATGGTTTTTCTGGCATACAATATTGACATCTAAAGTTACATCTCTCTGTAACTGAAACTCTAAGATAATTTACTACTCTATTATGACCATCTATTAACATTGAACTTCTTTCATTTAATTGGATTTTTTAAAAGGATAGTATAAAATAACTTACAGTTTATATAAGAGAGGTGGTGTTTATGAATATACATAATATAATAAAATCAATAGATTTTTTTAATTCACTTGATGATGATGCTCTTAAATATTTGAGTGATATTTCAATTGTTAGAAGTTTTGCAAAAGATACAATAGTATATTATGAGAGTGATTTAGATTATTCATTACAGTTTTTGGTAAGTGGATTAGTTAAGATATATAAAATAGATAAACATAATAATGAGATATTTTTATATAACATCTATGAAAATAATATGATTTCAGAATTAACATCAATGGACAATGAAACAATATACTGTTTTTCAAATGCTTCATTTATAGAGGATGGTGAGATATTGTCAATAAATTTTAAAAAATTTAAAGAATATTTTTTAGATACGGGGATATTAGCTTCTAAATTTATAAATGAAATTCTACATAAAACACATCAATTGCAATGTATTCTTAATAGAGAGTTGGTTTTTGATGCAACTGCAAAGGTTGCACATATGTTGCACTATGAGTTGGAGATGCTTAATTCAAGCAAAAAAACACAAATTGCATTTATGTTACATATTCAACCAGAAACATTATCAAGAGTATTTAAAAGATTGATAAGAGATGGTGTAATAGAGGTTGTAGATAAAAAGTATATTATAAAAGATGAAGGTAAATTGTTATCAATATTTCAAGGGGTGGGGTTATGACAAATAAAAATAATACAAAGATAAGTACAAAAATAAAAATTATTGGTGCGTTAATAGTTACACTTACTTTTGGGATAATTAGTTCAATGATATATTTAAATCAAAAAAATAAAAAAGATGCATTAGTTATAAATATTGCTGGTAAACAAAGGATGTTATCTCAAAAAATATCTAAAAATATATTTTACTTTTGTAAAAATGAAAATAGAAAAGATTTTACTGAACTAGATGATGCAGTTGAGGAGTTTATTTATAATTTAAATATATTAAGCCATGGAGATAAAACAAAGGGGATATATAAAGTTCCAACAAAACAAATTGAACAACAACTTATAAAAGTTGAATCACTATGGAAAACTTTTAATAAAAATATTGAGACTTTTAAAAAAATATTAGTAAGTGATTTTGATATGGATTATGAAAAATCATTGCTATTAATTTCTAATAGAATATATGAAACAAACTTAGTGTTACTAAAAGAAACAGATAAAACAGTATCAATGTATACTAAGTATTCAGAAAAGAAAACTGAGTATTTACAAAATTTTCAATATGGAGCAATGTTATTACTATTTTTATTAGTGTTATATGCTTTAAAACAATTAAAAGTGATAGAGAGGCATGCAAATGAATTTTTAGAGAATTCGAAAAAAATTATAGAATCACAAACAGAAAATAATCCTATTGAATATATTGAGATTGAAGCAGAGAGTGAAATAGAGGAAGCAACTGATACATTAAATTGTTTTATAAATAAAATAAACTCCGCTATGGATTATTCAGTGCAGGCAGTTGAAAAATCACAAAAAGCATCAGAAAAGCTAGAAGAGATAACCGATGAATTTGATAAAATTATTGGTGATATTCATAACTCTACAAATATCGCCTCACAACTGAGTCGCAGTGAGGATATTGCAATTCAATCTTCAGAAGATCTTCTTTATACAACAAAAAAACTAGAAAATTTAAAAAAAGAGTTGGACAAACTTCTAAAAACTTGTAGTTAACAAGTTCTCTTTAAAAAAATAAACCCAATTTATAATTAATAAAAATTTACTTAAATTTCTTGACTAGAGTCAAGAAATTATTTTAGATATAGTGATAGAATTATTCTGTTGTATATAAAAATACACTAGAGTGTAATTATATTTAAAAATGTATTTTAATTGTTGTTTATTTTTTTAACACAGTTTTGACACAATTTATATTTATAATAAGGTTCAAAATAAAAAAAGGAGATTTTATGGCACTTTCAAGAAGAGATTTCTTAAAAAGTTCAGCGGCAGCGTCAGCTGCAGCGGCAGTTGGTATGAGTGTACCATCTGAGATGCAAGCGGCTTCAAACCAAGCTCAATCAAGTTGGAGATGGGATAAGGCAGCATGTAGATTTTGTGGTACTGGTTGTGGTATTATGATGGCAACTAAAGATGGTAAGATAGTAGCGGTTAAGGGTGATCCTGCTGCTCCTGTTAATAGAGGTCTTAACTGTATTAAAGGTTACTTTAATGCTAAAATTATGTATGGTGCGGATAGACTTAAGCAACCATTATTAAGAATGACTGATGGTAAGTTTGATAAAAAAGGTCAATTTACACCTATTTCTTGGGAAAGAGCATTTGATGAGATGGAAGTTCACATCAAGAAAGCACTTAAAGCTTCAGGACCAGAGGGAGTAGGTGTATTTGCTTCTGGACAATATACTGTTATGGAAGGTTACGCAGCTCAAAAGTTGATGAAAGGTGGATTTAGATCAAATGCTATTGATCCAAATGCTAGACATTGTATGGCATCTGCTGTTGTTGGTTTTTACCAAACTTTTGGTATTGATGAGCCTTCTGGTTGTTACGATGATATTGAGCTTACAGATACTGTTGTATCTTGGGGATCAAATATGGCAGAGATGCATCCTATTTTATGGTCAAGAGTTACAGATAGAAAACTTTCTGATCCAGATAGAGTAAAAGTTATCAATATCTCTACATTTAGACATAGAACTTCAGATTTAGCTGATGAGGAGTTAATCTTCACACCAAATTCAGATTTAGCTATGTGGAACTATATTGCAAGAGAGATCGTTTATAATAACCCTGAATCAATTGATTGGGATTTTGTAAATAAACATATGGTTTTCTGTGCATCGCCAGTTAACATGGGTTACGGTATGAGAAGAAAAGGTGAACCATCACTTCTTCCTGAAAGAGCTGATGGTTCAGCGGGTAAATATACAGCACTTGAGATGGAAACTATTAATGAAGAGATGGTACATACTGTATCTGAAAATGAAGCTCCTGCTCTTAAACCTTATGGTTATAAAGCTGGTGATAAAATGGTTAATAAGCCTGCTGGTCTTAAGCATTGGCATATCTCTTTTGAAGAGTACAAAAAATTCTTAGAGCCTTATACTCTTGAGTATGTAACTTCTGTTGCTAAAGGTAATCCAGATGAAGATGATAAAGAATTTGCAAGAAAACTTAAATTAGTTGCTGATTTATACATAGAAAAAGGTAGAAAAGTAGTATCTTTCTGGACTATGGGTATGAATCAACATACAAGAGGAACTTGGGTAAATACACTATCTTACAATGTTCACTTCTTATTAAATAAGCAAGCTATTCCAGGTTCTGGTGCATTCTCACTTACTGGTCAACCATCTGCGTGTGGTACTGCAAGAGAGGTAGGAACATTTGCTCACAGATTACCAGCTGATATGATGGTAAAATCAGGTAAACATAGAAAAATTACTGAAGATGGTTGGAAGATACCAAATGGTACTTTAAATCCAAAAGGTCATCAACATATTATGAAAATTCATAGAGATCTTGAAGATGGAACTATGAAATTTGCATGGGTAAATGTTTGTAATCCTTACCAAGATACAGCTTCAGCTAAACACTGGATTAAAGCAGCTAGAGAGATGGATAACTTCATCGTTACTTCTGATGGATACCCAGGTATCTCAGCTAAAGTTTCTGATCTGATTTTACCTTCTGCTATGATCTATGAAAAATGGGGAGCTTATGGAAATGCTGAAAGAAGAACACAACACTGGAGACAACAAGTTTTACCAGTAGGTGATGCTATGTCTGATACTTGGCAATGGGTTGAGCTTTCAAAAAGATTTACAGTTGCTGATTTATGGGGTGAACAACCACTATTAAGTACAGGTGGTAAGAAAAAACTTCCAAATGTAATTGCAGAAGCAGAAAAAATGGGATACACAAAAGATACAACAATGTTTGAAATCTTATTTGCAAATAAAAGAGCTAAGTCTTATAAAGTAGATATGAATAACCCTATCCAAAAAGGTTATGACAATACTGAGTGTTCTGGTGATAGTAGAAATGTTAAAGGTTCTGATGGTAAGACATGGGAAGGTTATGGTTTTATGATCCACCAATACTTATTTGAAGAGTATGCAGACTTCGGAAGAGGGCATGCACATGATTTAGCTGACTTTGAAACTTACCATAGAGTAAGAGGGCTTAAATGGCCAGTTGTAGATGGTAAAGAGACTCAGTGGAGATTTAATGCTAAATATGACCCATATGCAGCAAAAGCTACTAAAAAAACAGGTAACTCACATGCATTCTACGGACCACTTGCTAAGAACCTACTACAAGGTGATTTAATGGGAGCAGATAAAGCAAAAGGTAAAAAAGCTCTTAAAAATAGAGCTAAGATTTTTGCTAGACCATATATGGATCCACCAGAGATGCCATCTGAAGACTATCCAGTATGGTTATGTACAGGTAGAGTTCTTGAACACTGGCATTCAGGTACAATGACTATGAGAGTTCCTGAGTTATACAGAGCTGTTCCGGAAGCATTATGTTATATACATCCAGAAGATGCTAAGAAATATGGTGTTAAACAAGGTCAACTTGCATGGGTAGATTCAAGAAGAGGTAGAGTTAAAGCTAGAGTTGAAACTAGAGGTAGAAACCGACCATCAAGAGGGCTTGTATTTGTTCCATGGTTTGATGAGAAAGTATTTATTAATAAAGTTTGTGCTGATTATACATGTCCACAATCTAAACAAACTGACTTTAAAAAGTGTGCAGTTAAAATATACGCAGTATAAAAAAGGGGGTATGGTGTCTTGAGCATCATCAATCCTCAAAATTTGATTAAAAAGAGAAATAATTATGGTAAGTGATAGAAGAAGATTTATTTTAGGAGCTGCAAGAAGTGTTGGATTAGTAGCACTTGGTGGTTTGGTATGGAGTGCTTATGTTGATGAAGTAACAGCAAATAAGCTAATACTTCGACCACCAGGAGCTATTAAGGAGGATGACTTTTTAGCGACATGTATCAAGTGTGGTATGTGTGCTGAAGCTTGTCCTTTTGATACACTACTATTAGCAAAGCCTGGTGATAATAAACCTTTGGGAACACCTTACTTTGTTCCAAGAGATATACCATGTTATATGTGTCCAGATATCCCTTGTGTTCCTGTATGTCCTACAGGTGCATTGGATGAAGCATCTGTTACAACCAATGGAGAGCTAGATATAAATATAGCTGATATGGGTGTAGCTGTTGTGGATACTAAAAACTGTATAGCCTTTTGGGGTATTCAATGTGATGCTTGTTATAGAGCTTGTCCATTAATGGATAAAGCGATATACCTAGAATATGAAAAAAATGAAAGAACTGGAAAGCATGCTTTTCTTAAACCAATTGTTGATAGTGATTTTTGTACTGGATGTGGGCTTTGTGAAAGAGCTTGTGTTACAAAAAAAGCAACTATTACTATAGTTCCTAGAGAGGTAGTAATAGGGTCTTTAGATGATCACTATGTAAAAGGTTGGGATAAAGCAGATGAGAGTAGACTTGAAAATGCACATGCAGAAATAACTACTACTGAAAGAAGTAAACAAGCACCAGTAGATTTCTTAAATGATATGGGAGGACTATTAGATGACTAGTATATGGGCAAATTATAGATTTCTTATATTAAGAAGATTTACACAAATTGGTTTGATGTTACTTTATGTTGGTGGTAATTATTGGGGATGGAATTTTATTCAAGGAAACTTAAGTTCTTCAATGTTATTTGGTTTTATACCTTTAAGTGATCCTTTTGCAGCATTACAGATGTTTGCAGCAGGTGCTATTATTACTACAAATCTAGTAATAGGTGCATTGATAATTACTGTAGCTTATGGTCTAGTTGGTGGTAGAAGTTTTTGTAGTTGGGTTTGTCCTATAAATATGGTGACAGATGCAGCTAACTATTTAAGACGAAAACTTGGATTTAATCAAATCCAGAAGAAACAACCAGCAAGTAGAAGTGTAAGATACTGGGTATTAGGACTTAGTTTAGTTCTATCATATATTTTAGGTGTAACTGCATTTGAGTTTATATCTCCAATATCAATAACTCACAGAGCTATTATATTTGGTGTAGGACTTGGATGGACAGCAGCACTTGTAATCTTTCTTTTTGATCTATTTATATTGAAAAATGGTTGGTGTGGTCATATATGTCCTCTTGGTGGTTTCTATGGAACTATCGGAAAAGTTGGGCTTATAAGGGTAGACCATGACGAAGAGAAATGTACAGCTTGTATGAAATGTAAAGATGTGTGTCCTGAAAACCAAGTATTATTTATGGTGAGTAAAGAATCAATGCAAGTCTTATCAGGTGAATGTACAAATTGTGGTAGATGTATCGAAGTGTGTGATGATGATGCACTGAATTTTTCTATCAGAAAACTCGCAAAGGAGAAAAAAAATGAAAACAATTAGTAAAATAACTTTAAGTTTAACTATAGCATCAAGTATATTTATGGCTGGATGTACAACTACAGTTAGTGAAGAGTCTTTAGGACTTAGAAAAACAAATTTATATACAGAAGAGGCTGAAACTACAGGTGATGAGACTCGTTATGGTAGTAAAGCAGCTGGAACTTCAGTAAAAATTGAAAGAGCATTTCAAGATGCTCCACCAATGATCCCTCATGATGTTGAGGGTATGTTACCAATAACAATGAACAATAACCAGTGTGTAGGTTGTCATATGCCAGGTGTTGCTGAGTCTTTAGTTCCACCAGCTACTCCATATCCAATCTCTCATATGACTGATTTTAGACCAACTACTAAAATCGCTAATGATGGAAGAATTGAATTAAATGGTAAAGCTGTTGATAATACATCTGAAGCCAATAGAGGAGATATGTCTATTAAAGAATTAGCTACATTATCTGGTTCTAGATTCAACTGTTCTCAGTGTCATGCTCCACAAAGTGATGCTACAGATGCTCCTGCAAATACTTTTGAAGCAGTATTCTCAGATGAAGATGGTGCTACAAAATCAAGTTGGACTGGAAGTAGACTAACTGATGATTTAGATACTCTTATTAAATAAGAATATCATGAAACGAAGAGAGCTTTTTAGCTCTCTAGCTTCACCTTTTAAGAACAATGAGGATGAGCTAGAGGCGATTATAAGACCACCATATTTTAAAAATGAATCAGACTTTATAAAGAGTTGTGTAACTTGTGAAGAGAAAAGTTGTACAGTTGTTTGTGAAGAGAATATAATTGTAATAGGTGAAGATGGAACACCATCATTAAATTTTGCAAATAGTGGGTGTACTTATTGTGATGAGTGTGCAATAGCTTGTAAAGATGATGTTTTAAAAGTTGAAAATAAGAAAAATATTAATGTTAAGTTTAGTATTGATTTATTAAAATGTATGAGTTGGAATCAAACTATGTGTTTTTCTTGTAAAGACCCATGTTTAGATGATGCAATTAAGTTTTTGGGTATGTTTAGACCTGAAATAAATAATGATTTATGTACATCTTGTGGATTTTGCGTAAAAGTTTGTCCATCAGATGCGATAAGTTTAGAGATAATTAATAAAGAGGAAATAGTATAATGGCAGTAAAATTTATATCACATGTAGATCAAAATGGGGCAGGTGAGTGGTTTATTAAACTTACTGATACTTTGGAAGAAAAAACTATAATTTGTAATGACCTAGATGAGTATGAAAAGCAGATTGAAGAGTTAGGTGCAGAGTATGGAGGGGAGATTGAGGTTGTATGGACAAGATCAAATCTTCTAACACCAGCAAATTATCAAGATTTACAAGAAAAAATGGCTCAGTTGCAAGAGAAGTATAAAGAAGAGATTGAAAAAATAAATGGTAATAATGATATGAATGAATCACAAAGTGGGTTTAATCCAAATGATTAAAAAAATTATAATTTTATTTGCAATATTTTCTTTATCGTTATTTGCTAAAGATTTAAAGCCTGCTTATATATTTGAAG
>JAYEOQ010000149.1:10229-12435 GCA_034723215.1 Campylobacterota bacterium
ACAGATATAGTTCATAGTGAAAATAAAATATATATCTCAACAGATGCTAGTTCGGTTGATATTTTTGATTTAGATACAAAAAAGTTGATTGAAAAGATAACAGTACCAAAAATAAAAGATTTTATGGGTGATGAGATAGATGCAAAAATTTATAATGTAGATGTATATAAAAATAAAGTTTTATTGACAGCACAAGCATCAAAAGGTTTTAGAGAGATACATATTTATGAAGATGGTAAAACTAATATTGTATTAAGTATTGAAAAAAGGATGTTTGTATCAAAAGCAAAATTTTTGGATAATGAACATATATTATTTAGTTTACTAAGTAATGAGATGTATTTGTATAATTATAAAACAAAAGAGATACTTTGGCAACTTAGTGTAAAACCAGAAGATGCAACTTTTAATTCAACTTTTGCAGACTTTGCTTTAAATGAAGATAAAACATTAGCTATAGTTGCTGATGAGAGTGGTGATTTAAAAATTGTAGATATAAAAAAAGCTAAAGTTATAAAAGTGTTAGCTGGTAAAAATTTAGATAAGGTTTTTAAAGTTGATATTAAAAACAATAAAATTATTACAGCGGGTCAAGATGGTCGTTGTGTAGTTTATAACTTAAAAGATAATAGTGACTACTTTTTAAGAGAAGAGCCTAATTGGTTTTTGATTTATGGTGCAGGATTATCTCCTAGTGGAAAACTAGGTGCATATTCAAGTGATGAAGAGAATAATGTAACTGTATTTAATACAGAAACAAAAAATAAACTTTTTAAACTTACTCAAAATCTAATGACTCTTTCTTCTCTTTTATTTATTAGTGAAGATGAGATATTTGTTACTACTGACTCTAATAAGTTTAATTATTATAATATAAAGGATAAATAGTGGAATATAATGGAGCAGAATTTTTATTTGAAACCGAAGTACCAGATGATGAACTTATCGTCTCAAGAACAGATTTAAATGGAATTATTACTTATGCAAATGATACATTTATTGAGATTAGTGGATTTTCTAAAGAGGAGTTGATAGGTAAAAACCATAATATAGTTAGACATCCTGATATGCCAAAAGCTGCTTTTGCAAATTTATGGGAAACTATAAAAGAAAAAAATAGGTGGAATGGCAATGTAAAAAATATCAGAAAAGATAAGGGGTATTATTGGGTAAATGCAACTATCTCTGGTGTATATAAAGATGGAGAACTTGTAGAGTATAAATCTATTAGAGTTCCAATTAGTGATAAGGAGAAGTTAGAATCACAAAAAGAGTATGATCAACTAAAAATTGATAATAATGAGAAACAACGACATATAATATATAAATAAGGATAAATTAAATGAATATTTCAAGTGTAGTAGTACAAACAGTTCCAAAGTTTTTAGATGAAGTTGTAAATGCTTTAAAAAATAGTGATGCATGTGATTATCATCTTCATGATGAAAAGGGTAGAATTATCATTACTATTGAGGGTGAAGATGTATCTGAAGAGTTAAAGAAGATGAAAGTTATCGAGATGATACCTCATGTTGTAAGTGCAGAGATGCAGATGGCTTATAGTGAAGATGAATTAGAAGCAAATATGGAAAAATTAGAAAATGCAGATCTAGTACCTAAAATGTTAAATGATGAAGATATTGATCCTAGAGATATTGTGTATCGAGGGGATTTAAAGAAAAAAGATTTAGAGGGTTTTGCTAAAACATTTGATGATGTTTAATCTTTTAGAAATATAGAGAATATTAAATATGCACAGTAGATTACTATTGAAATTATTATTCTCTATAACTTTACTTATCTCATATCTTTATTCTAAAGATATAAAACCAACTTTTATTATTAACTCTAAAGGTTTTGTAAATGACTTTGTTATTGACAAAGATAATCTTTATATAGCCAATGATGAAGGTAGTGTTGAAGTGTTTAATCTTCATACTCAAAAACTAATTGATGAAATTTTTGTTGATCCAATTTACACTACTAAACAGCAATAGCAAAATTCAAAGATTTTAAGTGTTGATAGACAAAATGGTAAAACATTGATACTTTCTAATGATAAAGGTCCATATAGAAACCTCTTGAGTTCAGCAAATGGACACCCAAATTTCACTTTTTAAAGAATAAATCATAAATTTGTTGTTGCTGTTCATTTAACTCTAAGAGAATAATCTCATTATTCTCTATAATTCCATACATGGTTTTA
>JAYEOQ010000150.1:0-12432 GCA_034723215.1 Campylobacterota bacterium
TTTCGTTCTTTTTCACCACCACCATAATAACCTCTTGAATAGTATCCCACATATAGTTCTAAATATTTTAAATATCTATTGTTTTTAAAAGTATCAAAACCACTAGCTTTAAATGCTAGTAAATGTTTCATATTTTCATAATCTGTTACAAAATCTCCCTCAAAAGAATCTTTATCTATTTTATACTCTAATCTAAAATCAACTTTTTCATCAACTGTTGGGTACTTATAGGTTATATATCCAAATGCTGTTCCAATTATATTTGAAATTAGATCCTCGTGTGAAAGTCCATAAGGGCTAAAAGCATCCCCTACCTCCATCAAAGTTGTAAATCCTAAAGATGACAAAGCACCATACAAAGCAACTTTGTCATCTTTATATCCAAAATCTTTATAAAGATATGAAAATAGATGTGTCATACCATACGCAGTATAAGCGTGTCCAAGTTTATCAGCACCACCAGACTTTGTATCCTCATCAAACCACCCCTCTGATTGAGTATGTGTTTTATTACTTAAACTATAATCCCACTGTATAATTCCCCAAGCAATAAGTGCTAAACTTGTAGCACTATTAAGAATAATAGCTTTTTCCTCTTTAGAAAAATTATATTTATCACTTTTCGGGCTTAGATTTTGTTCTTCACTATAAACAATCTCTACTAGTAAAATTAATATTAATAATAATCGTTTCATATTAATATATCACCATATTTATAATAAGCAGAACAAGCCCCCTCACTACTTACCATACAACTTCCCAAGGGGCTTGATGGTTTACAAGCAGTTCCAAAAACTTTACAATCTTTTGGATTAGCAACACCTTTTAAAATATCTCCACAGATACAAAGTTTATGGTCATCTATCTTTTTTGTTGATAGTATATCTTTATATATAACCTCTGCGTCAAGATATTTAAATTTATCTTTTAATTTAAAAGCACTTTTAGGTATATCTCCAATACCTCTCCATCTAAAAGAATCTCTTTTATCAAAAAACTTATTGTTTAACTTTTGAGCTGTTATATTCCCATCTTTTGTTACACTTCTACTATATTGAACTTCAACTTCACATCTATTTTCATTTATCTGTTTTATTATCATATAAACTGATTGTATCACATCAACAGGCTCAAAACCACTTACAACAACTGGCTTATTGTAAATCAAAGGAAACTCATCGTATATTTTACTTCCGGTTATCACACTTACATGAGCAGGACCTATAAAAGCATCTATTTTATTCTCTTTATCATCAAGTAAAACTCTCATAGGCTCTGGAACTGTTATATGGTTTATATGAAATAGTATATTTTCTATATCTTGTTTTATCACTTGATTTATAAGTGCAGAGGTCATTGGTGTAGTTGTCTCAAAGCCTATAGCAAAAAATATTATAATTTTATCTAAATTTTCTTTTGCTATTTTAATACAATCCATAGGTGAGTAAACAAACCTTACATCAGCACCTAAAGCTCGTACATCTTGTAAGCTACCATTGCTCCCTGGAACCTTTATCATATCCCCTAAAGTTACAACTATCACATCTTTTTGTTTAGCTAAAGAGATAGCCATATCTATTCTCTCTTTTGGCATCACACATACAGGACACCCTGGACCATGTATAAAGTTTATATTTGATGGAAGCAGTTGTTTTAATCCATACTTCATAATAGTATGAGTATGACCTCCACAAACCTCCATAATATTTAGAGTTTTTTTAAGTTTTTTTGCCTCAATATTTAAAAGTTTTGAATAAGATTTAATAGTACTAGGGTCTCTATATTTATCATATAAATCTTTGAGTTCTAGTTTTTTATCTATTTTCACAATTATACCCCAGAGTATTCTCTCTGACTTTGTCATTCACCTTATCACTATCTTTTATAGTTTTTTCCAACTCTTCACGATTCATAACATCAAGTATCTCTTTAAAAGTTTCTAAGGAGGATAAAGCATCCTGCTTATCTATCTTATTCATAATAAACCCAATATGTAAAAGTACATAATCCCCAACTTCAATAGAATCTTCTTCCATCAAATCTAAACTTGCATCTCTACATATACCCATAGTATCAACAGTGGCTAAGTTTTTCTCTTTATCTATTTTTATAACTTTACTTGGTATTGATAAACACATATCTATTTTCCTTCTATTTTGTCTTCTGACTTTTCTTTAATCTCACCTGCTCTTTTTAGAGCAAACTTTGTTAAAAATGGTCCAATTATTTCATGGATAATTGTTGTTGCTAAAATTGTATTTAAAACAATTTGTGTAATTTGATTTAATGGAAACTCTTTATATAAAAGCATAGCTAAACCTAAAGCAACACCAGCTTGTGGAATAAGAGCAAGTCCTATATTTTCCCTTATCTCTTTTCTTGCTTTTGAGATATTAGCACCTATATATGAACCAAAATACTTTCCAAAACCTCTTAATAATACATAAATAATAGCAATATCCCACATACTAAATAACATACCTAAATCTACACTTGCACCAGTTACAATAAAAAATAACATAAATATTACATCAAGATAATTTTTTTCTAAATGTTTAAAAATATACTCAAAATAATCTGATCTATTAGATAAAGTTAAACCAAAAATCATCACAGCAAGTAAAGCTTCAAAATCTAAAAAACTTGATATAGAATATACCAATAAAATATTTCCAATTGCAATACTAAGTGTATTTTTACTATGAACTTTTGATATGATAAATATTGTAAATAGAGCAAATGACACACCTATAAAAGCTGAGCCCATTATATGATATAAAAGTTCTAAAATATTTCTTAAATAGTTTGTATTTATAGTATCTACAACCGAAGAGTATATAGATAAACTCAAACTATAATTTACAATAGCCAATATATCATCAATAGCAACAACAGCCAATAAAGTAGTAGTAACAATACCAACACTTTTATACTCTTCAATTACAGCTAAAGTAGTAGTAGGTGCAGTAGTAGAAGCTAATGCACCTAAAAATAGAGATATTGAAAAATAAAAAATAAAATCGCTATATCCATTATTGTTTTGTATTAAAAACGGTAAAATAAAATAAAGTCCAATAGTAGTTATAATAAATGCAAATTGTGCCTGAAAAACTGTTATATATAAAATTGACTTTTTCATCTCAATTATCTCTTTAAACTTTATACTTCCACCTATTATAAAAGCAATAATAACCAAAGAAAAATCTATAATCCAACCAGTATGTTCAATAAAAGTTTTTGGGATAATTGACGAAACTGATTGACTTAAAAAAATACCAAGCAAAAGATATATTGTGATTTTAGGAAAATTAAATTTTTCAGATAATATTTTAGAAATATAACCTAATAACATAATAAGACCAATCCAAAAAAAATCTTCCATAAATAAACCTAAATACTATCTCATATCTCTTTTAAACTCTATCCAATCAATAACTCTTTTTATAGAATCATCATCGTTAATATTAACCTCTAAAATATCTACATTAGGTTTTAATTTTCTTGCCTCTTTTTTTTCATTTTCTATATCATATTCTATATATGGAAGGAGGTCAGTTTTTGTTATAAGGATTAAATCTGCTTTTCTAAACATCACTGGATATTTTGCAATCTTATCATTCCCCTCAGGAACACTTACTAGGACAATATTTAGATGAGTTCCAACATCATAAGATGCAGGACATACTAAATTTCCAACATTTTCTACAAAACAAACATCTATCTCAGACAATGGCATTTTATGCAAACCTTTATGAACCATAAAAGCATCAAGATGACAAGCTGAACCTGTTTGTATCTGATAAGCTGGTATACCACATGATTCTAACCTATCAGCATCTTTTGATGTCTCTAAATCACCTTCTATTACACCAAATTTAAAATTAGTTAATGTTGCAAATTTCTCAAGTAAAGATGTCTTTCCACTTCCTGGGCTACTCATAAGATTTATTGCCAATACTCTATTATTCTCAAAGTGTTCTCGGTTATGCTTAGCCTCATGATCATTTTTATCTAAAATCTTTTTTATCACATTAACTGTTTTCGTATCATTTAGCTGAGGATTTAAATGGATATTTTCATCACTACTATGGTATTTATTTTCTTCTGTATCTTGAGTAATACTACAACCACAATCTTGGCACATAATACAATCCCCCTTTTTTTAATACTTTAATTATTATCAAACCATTATACTATTTTTAACCTTTTTTAATACAAATTATAATATCATTAGAGTAATTATGTTTTATAGATATTGAGATAATATTATAAAATTACAAAGGGAAAAGATGTTAGGAAATTTAAGTATTAAAGCAAAACTTATCTCATTAGTGAGTGTGTTTTTAGTTATATTTGTTGGTTTAAACATATATATTGATGTTAAACTAGGTTCTCAAGAAAAGAAATTTGAAGAGATGCAGTCTATTGTAAAAGTTAGAGGTAATGTTGTTGCAGCATTAACTAGTGGTTTACAAATCAATTCTGCTGTTCGTGGGCTTTATATAAATCCAGATGATACGAAAACTTTAAAAAATCTTGAAAAAGCGATTGTATCTATTGAAAATACAATCAATAAACTTAGAGGTCCTGAATTTAAAGAGTTTAGTCAAGATTTAGCGAAATATAATATTATACCTTTGGCTAATACTTATTATGCAGATGTAAGAGTTTTAATTGGAAAGATAAAAGCAAGAACACTTACAAGTAAAGATATAAGTACACATGTTGTAACAGTATGGAGACCACTAAAAGGAAATCTTAAAAAGTGGAAAAATGCTAGTAAGAAAAAAGATAGTACTAGAACAAAAGAATATATAGAAAACAATAGTAATATTTTATTAACAATAGTAATGTTATCTGTTTTTGGTTTTATATTGATATCATTCTACTCTTTTATTATAATAAATGTTATTTCTAAATCATTAGAAAAAGTACAAAATGGTGTTGATTCATTTTTTAATTTTTTAAATAGAGAAACTACACAAGCTCAAAAAATTGATTTAAATACAAATGACGAGTTTGGTAAAATGGCAAAAGATATTAATGAAAATATCATAAAAATAGAGAAGTCTATAAAAGAGGATAATATCTTTATCCAAGATACTCAAAATGTTATGGATAAATTATCTCATGGATGGTTATCTCAACATATAAATGTAAATAGTTCAAACCCCTCTTTAACTCAACTAAAAGATACTATTAACAATGCATTAGATACTTTAAAAAATAAATTTAAACAAATTAATACTACTTTAGAACAATATTCAAACTTAGACTATAGAAATAGTTTAGATGTAGATGGTATTGAAAAAAATGGTGTTTTTGATAAACTACTAAATAATATCAATACACTAAAAGATACAATTACACATACATTAGTTGATAATAAACAAAATGGTTTAACACTAGAAAATAGTTCTGATATATTATTATCAAATGTAAGTAGTTTAAATACTGCATCAAATGATGCTGCAGCTTCACTTGAAGAAACAGCAGCAGCGTTAGAAGAGATAACTTCAAATATTGCGAACAATACAAATACTGTTATTAAAATGGCAAATCATGGAAATGAAGTTAAAAACTCTGTATCAAAGGGTCAAAATCTTGCAAACCAAACTACGACAGCCATGGATGAGATAAATACAGAAGTAACAGCTATAAATGAAGCGATATCTGTGATTGATCAAATAGCATTCCAAACAAATATTTTATCACTAAATGCAGCCGTTGAAGCGGCAACAGCAGGTGAAGCTGGAAAAGGTTTTGCAGTAGTTGCACAAGAGGTTAGAAATCTTGCTTCAAGAAGTGCAGAAGCAGCAAATGAGATTAAATCATTAGTTCAAAATGCTACAGATAAAGCGAACAAAGGTAAATCAATTGCAGATGAGATGATAGATGGTTATGGACACTTAAATGAAAGTATCTCAACAACATTAGAACTTATTTCAAATGTTGAGACATCAAGTAAAGAGCAACAATCAGGGATTGTACAAATAAATGATGCAGTATCACTACTAGATAGACAAACTCAACAAAATGCTTCTGTAGCAAATGAGACAAAAAATGTTGCTATTCAAACACAAACATTAGCTCATGAGATTGTAAAAGATGCAGATGAAAAAGAGTTTAATGGGAAAAACGATATTAAAGCAAAAGAGACCACTACAAATAAAACTGTAAATACAATTGCTAAGACTCTACCTACATCAACAGCTAAAAAAACAACTCCTCCAACACCTGTAAAAAAAACAGATATTAAACCTGTAGTATCTAACAATGATGACGATGAATGGGCAAGTTTCTAAAACTTGTCTATTTAAAATAATTAAATGGGAAAAAAACAGATACAAAAAGATATAAAGTATATGAGATATGCTATAGAGATATCTAAAATTGGTATTCAAAATGGGCAAACACCTTTTGGTGCCATTATTGTTAAAGATGATAAAGTAATATCAAAAACTCACAATCAAGTTTTCTCCTTAACTGACATAACTGCCCATGCAGAGATGATAGCTTTAAAAAAAGCTTGTAAAAATACAAACTCTATTGATTTAAGTGGCTCAACTATATACTCAACCTGTGAACCATGTCCTATGTGTTTTAGTGCTATAAATTGGGCTAGAATTGATAGAATAGTTTATGGAGCAAATATAGATGATGCTTCAAATGCTGGGTTTAATGAACTTACAATCAGTAATCAACAGATGAAAGAACTTGGAAATAGTAAAGTTAAAATAGTTAAAAATATTCTATCCCAAGAGTGTCAAGAACTTTTTACACTTTGGAATAAAAATGGAGATAAAAAAACTTATTAACTCTCCTCTAATTCAACCACAACTTGTCTCATTTTCAACAATGAATCTGGATTTAAAGATATAGAGTCAATATTATTTTTCACTAAAAACTTTGTAATCTCAGGATAATCAGATGGTGCTTGCCCACAAATACCAATATATTTATTTTGTTTTTGACACTGCTTAATAACCATCTTTATCATTCTCTTTACAGCTTCATTTCTCTCATCAAAAATATGTGAGATCAATGCACTATCTCTATCTACCCCTAAAGTTAGTTGTGTTAAATCATTTGAACCTATGCTGTATCCATCAAATATTTTTAAAAACTCATCTGCAAAAATTACATTGCTTGGTATCTCACACATTGCATAAACTTCTAAATTATTTTTACCTTGTACCAGACCTTTTTTATTCATAATCTTTATAACTTTTTTACCCTCAACAGGTGTCCTTACAAATGGAAGCATTATTTTGACATTTGTTAAACCCATCTCATCTCTTACTTTTTTTAAAGCTTCACACTCCCACTCAAAAGCTTTTTGATACTCTTTAGAATAGTATCTACTAGCTCCTCTAAAACCAATCATTGGGTTCTCTTCATCTTGTTCGTATAGTTTTCCACCTGGCATATTTTTATATTCATTTGATTTAAAATCACTTGTTCTTACAATTACAGGTTTTGGATAAAAAGCAGCTGCTATCATAGCTATACCTTGAGCTAGTTTATTTATAAAAAAACTTTTAGGGTCTTTATAACCTTTTAGAAATCCTTTTATCTCTTTTTCATCTTGAACTTTTTTTCCATTTTGCATATCATAAAGTGCCATTGGGTGGGCTTTTATATAGTTGTTTATAATAAACTCCATCCTTGCTAAACCAACACCTTGATTTGGAAGTTTTGATAATAAAAAAGCTTTTTTAGGATCACCCACATTCATAAAAAGTTTAGTTTTAGGCTCTTTTAAATTTTCACAATTTATCTCTTGAATCTCATACTTTAGTATCCCTTTATATACATAACCATTTTCACCGTCACTGCAACTTACAGTTACTAAGTCTTTATTCTTTAATATTTTTGTAGCATCTATAGAGCCAACTATAGCAGGAACTCCTATCTCCCTTGCAACAATTGCTGCATGACAAGTTCTACCACCTTTGTTTGTCACAACAGCAGATGCTTTTTTCATCAAGGGTTCCCAATCTGGATCAGTAGTATTTGCAACTAAAACATCACCCTCGTTAAAAAGATCTCCTTGAGATAAATTTGTTATAATTTTCACCTTTCCGCAACCTATTTTATCTCCAACTGCCTGCCCTGATACAAGAGTTTTTTTATCACAATTTTCATCTAAAAGTTTATAGTTTTTTAATATATATCTCTTTTTTTATTTTGTTTTTTACTTTGTACAGTTTCTGGTCTAGCTTGAACAATAAACAGTTCACCGCTGTCTCCGTCTTTTGCCCACTCTATATCCATCGCCCTATAAGACCCAGCAAGTTTTGAATAATGTTTCTCTATTTTTAAACCATAAAGAGCAAGTTTAATAATCTCATCATCACTGATAGAGAAACTGTTTTGCTCTTTTTTAGTTACGGATATATTCTTGGTTTTATCTAGTTTTGCCCCACTGTATATCATCTTTTTCTCTTTAGAGCCTAACTGTTTTTTTAATATTGTAGAGATATCTTTTTCAAGTGTTGGTTTAAAAACATAAAACTCATCAGGTATAACTTTACCACCTACTATATTCTCACCCAAACCATAAATAGAGTTTATCATAATCAAATCTTTTGAACCTGTTTCAGTATCAATAGTGAACATTATCCCGCTGCTTGATTTATCGCTTCGTACCATCTTTTGGACACCAACAGATAAAGCAACTTTTAAATGATCATAGCCTCTACTTTGTCTGTAACTTATTGCTCTATCATTAAATAAAGAGGCATAACATTTTTTTATCGCTTTTAAAAGTTCCTCTTTACTATTTATATTTAAAAAAGTATCTTGCTGACCAGCAAAACTTGCATCTGGTAGATCCTCAGCAGTTCCAGAAGATCGTACCGCTACATCAATAGTTTTTTTACCATATTTTTTAGATAATATTTTATATGATTCTTTTATATCATTTTCTATAACTAAAGGTAGTTCTGCATCCAATATTAGTTTTCTTATCTTTTTACCTACTTTTTGTAAGCTCTTTATATCACTAATATCAAAATCTAAGAGAATTGATTCTATTTTTTCTTTTAAATTATTTTCATTTATTAAAAGCCAATAAGCTTCACTTGTAGTAGCAAAACCATTTGGTATCTTTACATCTAGTTTATCTAAGAAGCTGTACATCTCCCCTAAACTAGCATTTTTACCACCAACTAATGATATATCTTTTATACCTATCTCATTAAAAAATTTTATATATCTCATATCTTATTCCTTCTAATCTTTTCAACTATATTTGAACTTATAAATAACTTATAATTTCAGAAACTGTAGGGTGTGCATGTATCAACTTTCGTAACTCTTTTATAGTTATCTTTTTCTCTATAACTATCAACATCTCATGGATAATCTCAGTAGCATCAACCCCAATAATTGAACATCCAACAATTATACCACTTTTAGCACAAACAATTACTTTTGCAAACCCAGAATCATCCCCAATAATTTTGGCCTTAGCATTAACTTTAAAAAATACTTTTTTAATCTCTATCTCATAATCATTTTCTATAGCCTCTTTCTCATTTATACCACAACTAGCAATTGATGGATTAGTAAATATAGTTGATGGTGAGATATGAGTATTTGTGATTTTATTACCATTAATTATATTTTGAACTGTAATTTTAGCTTCTGCATATGCAGTGTGTGCAAAAGATTGAGTATCTATACAATCCCCAATAGCATATATGTTTTTTTGTGATGTTTGAAAATATTGATCTACCTTAATAAAACCATTGCTATCTTCTTCTACCTTAGCATTTTCAAGAGTTAAACTTTCAATATTTGGGATACGACCAACAGCACTAAGTACAAATTCTGATTCAATAATCTCTTCACTATCTTTTAAAAATAGTTTTACACTATTCTTATTTAGTTCAGTTCTTTCTATTGTTGTTGAAAAAACAACTTTAACATTTTGTTTTTTAAATACCCTTAACAGTGCTTTTGATATATCTTCATCTTCATTTGGTATCAATCTATTATTTCTTACAATTAGTGTTACTTTCACACCAAATGTATTAAAAAATGTTGCCATCTCACAACTAATAGCTCCACCACCTACAATTGTTATTGTTTTTGGTAATGATTCTAGTTCAAATATATCAGAACTTGAAATTATTATTTTTCCATCTATTGGTAAATGCTCTATCTCTCGTACCTTAGAACCTGTTGCAATTATACATTTTTCAAACTCTATTATCTTATCATCAACACTAAGTTTATCTGTACCAATAAACTTTGCATCTCCAAAAATAGTTTCAGCTTTTGATTGTTCAAGCTTCCACAAAACACCTATACGAATCTCATCTTTTAGTGATTTTGTTTTATCTTTAAGTTTTTTTAAATCTAAACCTTTAAACTCTATATCAACACCACAATCTTTAAAATAATCAACTCTTGAAGCAAACTTAGCACTTTCTAAATAATTTTTAGTTGGAATACACCCCCTATTTAAACAAGTTCCACCAATATTTTCTTTACTTCTGTCAATTAACAACACTTTAACACCAGCATTGGCTAACTCTAATGCAGATTGATACCCAGCAGGACCAGCTCCAATAATTACCACTTCATACTTTTTCATTTTAATCACCACCCTCTAAATATTCATGTGCCATATAGCTACTTCTTGTATATGGTGAACTTTTTATATATTTAAATCCCATCTTCTCTCCAATATCTTTGAAATACTCAAACTTTTTTGGGTCTACATACTCTATCACTTTTGTATGCTTTGATGATGGAGATAGATACTGACCAATACTTAAATAGCTACAACCAACACCAATCAAATCCTCCATAAGAGTTATAACTTCATCATCTTTTTCCCCAAGCCCTAACATAATTCCACTTTTTATTGAAGCTAATGAGCCAAAAGATGAAAGTATATTTAAAACTCTAAGAGACCTTTCATAGGAAGCCCCTTTTCTTATATTATAAAGTCGTGGTACTGTTTCTAAATTGTGTCCTATTATTGTAGCACCACTTTTCATAACTTTTTCTAGTGCCTCTTTATTCTCTTTCATATCAGGGATCAATAACTCAACATCTATAGAGTTATCAATAGATTTAATTGCACTTACTGTTTTACAAAAATGTTCAGCTCCACCATCACATAAATCATCTCTAGTTGAACTTGTAATAACAACATATTTTAAACCAAGTTGTTTAACAGCCTTGGCAATATTTTCTGGCTCATTTGAATCTAAGGGGATTGGTTTACCTTTTGAGACTGCACAAAAAGTACATTTCCTAGTACAAATTGTCCCCATAATTAAAAAAGTTGCTTGATTGTGTTTGAAACATTCACTTATATTTGGACACATCGCCTCTTGACAAACTGTATTTGCACCTGCTTTTTCAAGCAACTCTTTCATATTTTTATCAACTGTTGGTGTAATTTTTTTACGAAGCCAAGATGGTTTTGGGGTAAGTTTATTTTCCATATAAATTCCAACTATCTTTAGAATATTTTTGTGATATTAACTCTTCCACTTTTTGCTCTAGTCTTGAACTTAAACTATATGGAATAATCTTGATATTAAAAGTTTTAGAAAAAACATCTTTTAGCAATTCAGAAAGTTCTTTATATCCAATATTTTTTTCCAATTTTTTCAATGATGTTGCCCCTAGCAATCCTGAATCTTCTAAAAAAACTGGTTCAAAAAGTGATTCATTAATATTTATAGGTATAGAGCCTTGTTGAAATAGAGTTTTACTTTTATAACGCTGAGCATTTCCACCAATTTTTTTGCCATCTATTAAAATATCATATTTTTCATTACTAGCTAAACAGATATTAGAGCTTTTAGAATTATATTTATTATCACCTGCATAGCTAGCATATAAACCTAACTCTTGATATATATTTATAATAAATTGAGACAAATAACGATAATTATCCTCAACACCTTTCGTTGATAGATAGTTACGGGGTAAAATTAGAGAGTAAGATATATCATCGCTATGTACAAGTATACCTCCACCAGTGATACGGCGTACATAAGATATATTTTTCTCCCTTGTCTCATCTAAATCAACTGTTCCAAAAACTTTAGAAAATCTCCCAAAACTAAGAGATGGTTTCCAACTATAAACCCGTAAAATTGGCAAATCAGTATCTTCAAAACTATTCAATAAAACTTCATCAAGTGCAATATTCCACACAGCATCTTCAACTCCTGTATCAATAAAATGGCACTGTAAACACTTCATCTCAAAAACCTTTTAATATCACTTTATATAATTATAAAATAACTATGTGGTAAAAATGTGTTTTGATTATAACTTAACTTTCGCACCTAAAACCAAGCAACTTTTGTGTCACATCCCTTAAAGTAGCAATTATAGTAGTAAAATCATCATTTCTATTTACAACCTCTTCTATTTGTGCTATCTCATCAAGTATTA
>JAYEOQ010000151.1:0-12419 GCA_034723215.1 Campylobacterota bacterium
TCTTTTACAGCTTTTAGTTGTTGAGATAACTCTTTCATTGAACTTATTATTGTTTCTACTCTATGTATCCCATCATTTATTTTAGATATAGAACTTTCCATACTATTCTTAATATTTGAATCAGGTAGATCTTCAATATCATATTGCATCATCTCAAAGTTTGCTTTTATATAAGTAATAGGTGTATTTATCTCATGAGTAATACCTGCAGCTAATTGAGCTGTTGCAGCAAACTTAGCATTTTGTATCCTCTGCTCTTGTGATATTTTTAACTCTTCATCTAATTTAATTTGTAGTAAAATTGGTTCTACACTTTGTCTAATACTCTCTATTAATAGCTTCATATCAAGAGGTTTTGTAACAAACTTTGTTACACCAATCTCTATTGCTTTATGTAAAAAATCTTTGTCATTATGTGCTGTTGTGATAATGATAGGGATTTTTCTGTTAATATTTCTAATCTCTTTAGACATCATTAATCCATCCATTATCGGCATACTGATATCTGTAATAATAATATCTATATCATCTTCATTTTGTTTATATAACTCTAGACCCTCTTCACCATTAGAGCCTAGAAAGCACTTATCAAATAAACTATCAAGAATAGAACTAACTAAAGTTCTTAATTGTTCTTCATCTTCTACATATAAAGCTGTTAAATTTTGAAACATATTATAACCCTAAATTATCAAATACCTTATTTTCTACATCTCTTAAACTGATAAAAGGCTTAGTAAGATAATCATCTGCACCAATATCTTTACTATTTAACATTTTGTCTTGTGTTGAATATGCAGTCATCATAATAACTTTTGTACTTGGAGAAGATTTTTTTACATCCCTTAAGAAATCAATACCATTAATCTGTGGCATCATAATATCTAAAAGTACAAGATCAAAATGACCACTTTTAATACTTTCAATTGCTGTTAAAGGGTTTTGAAATACTTCAATATCTAACTTATCCCTTCTACTTAAAAATTTTTCTAATATATCTAAAATATCTCTTTCATCATCTACGATTGCGATTCTCTTTTTCATCATATTCCCCTATAATTATTGGTTTAAATTTTTACAATTTTCTCTTTTTACAACATCCAACGCTTCAAAAACTCTAGCTGTAGCCTTCTCTATGGTATCACCTATATCTAGTAGATGTTCATTTGAGTCATTTTCTGCATTTTTATCAATATATTTTTGTACATTTTCATGTACTAATTGATGTGCATCATTTAACTCTTTCCAGTTTGATGATTTAGTAAACTCCTTATTTTCTAACTCTTGTTCAGATATCCATTTTGCTAAACCACACTCTTTATGTGTAGCTACTTTAAAAGTACTCCTGCTATCTAGTTTTTTAAAGTTATCAGTTTTAAATTTTAAATGATCTAGTTTTAATTTATTTAAATTATATGTTATATCTACATCACATACTTGTTCTTCTACTTCTTTCCTATAACTTGCATGGTGAGCAACACTGATAAGTTTATCTGAAAGTATACTCACCTCTTTTGCCAAGCCATCGATATTTGTAGCATCTGCCGCATTCTCTTGTGTATTTGCATCAAGTACATTTATAGCATCATTAATTTGCGTGATACCTTTTGTTTGCTCTAAAGATGCAACTGATACCATATCTATCATCTCTTTATTTTGATTTATTTTTTCATTTAATTCAGTATATCCATGAATCATTTGATCTGCAATAATCTTTCCATCATTTGCTTTTTTAGTTGCATTACCAACTAACTCTTTAATCTCATTTGCAGCTTCTGCACTTCTTGCAGCTAGGTTTCTAACCTCTTGTGCAACAACTGCAAAACCTTTTCCAGCTTCTCCTGCCGTTGCAGCTTCAACTGCAGCATTTAAAGATAAAATATTTGTTTGAAATGCAATCTGATCAATGATCCCAATCGCATCATTGATTGCATTTACTTGTTTATCAATATCATCCATAGATTCAGCTGTTTGTGTTGCTAACTCTTGCCCTTTATTTGCAGAAGCTGTAACATCATTTGAGATATCCGACATCTTTGATACATTTTGTGAACTACTTTGAATATTACTTGAAATCTCCTCTACTGCTGCTGCTGTTTCCTCTAGTGATGCAGCTTGTGCATTTGCAGAAGTAGATAATGAGTTTGCAGAAGTAGATAAAACTCCAATATTTTCAGATAACTGTTCACCACTTAACATAATAGTAGCTAAAAGTTCAGATATATTGCTACCTATCGCTTTTGTCCCAAATATAATTGAACCTAGTGTTCCACTTACATTATCAATTTCAAATTTATAGTCAAATCTTGCATTACCGTACTCTATTAGTGCTTTATCTAACTTATCAAACTTTTCACCTAAATCTACAATCATAGCATTTACTGAATCTTTAAGATCATTTGTTGTTCTACTATCAGTTTGGGCAGTAACTTTATATACATAGAATCCTGCTCGTGCCATCTGAATAGCTTTGTCAACCTCTTCCACAAGGTTTTGATCTTTTGCCATAGTGTCTCTTAGTTTTTGAGTATAGTTGTTGAAGTGTGATGCTAAGTCACCAATCTCATCTTTACTATATATCTCGATTTTTTGATTTGCACTACTATAAGTCATTAATGCAATTACAGAATCTGTTAGCGTAGTTAATGGATCTAAGATAGTTTTTTTAAGATTAATAAGTGTTGCAATTAACATAACTGCAGCAAATACTACTAATAAAAGCAATGCCATATTTATTAAAACTTTTGCTTCAGCCACTGAATGTTCTACAATACTTAAAGGTCTACCAACTAGTGCGATACCAAGCTTTTTATCTTGGAAGTTTTTAATATAAGAGTAGGTAAAGTAGTATTTATCTCCATGATAAACACCATCTTTTAAAAATATATCCATATTAATATTTTTAGCATCTGCTAAAAACTCTTTATTTATAAACTTTTGAGATATAACATAATCTTTGAACTTTTGATTTTCATTAAATGTTTTTACAGTTGATACTTTTGTATCCATTAAAAGTAAAAAACCATCTTTTGATTTATCAAATGTTTTTGCTACAGAGTTTAATCCTTGCATAAACTCTAAAGACCCTAGATGTTTACCATTATCATCAGTTACAGGTGCAACAGATCTTAAACTAAGTCCAGCTTTACCAAGTTCAAAAGTATTTACAGCTTTTGATGTTGCATTTACTTGTACTACACTAGCTCTAAACCCACTTAAATCATCACCATGTTTATTAAGTTTCCAACTTCTTACAAAAGCATGATTCTCTTTTGTATGAACATGTACTTTTATATTTTTAAAAGGGGTACTCTCTTTCATTTTTTTGCTTATAAAACCAAGAGTAAGAATAGCCCATTTTCTATCATTAGTTTTTAATGCTTTTTTAACTCTTCCATCATTAGCAATTGAAACTGCATTTGATATACCAACAGCTTTTTTAGCTTCTATTCTATCATCAACCAACCTTTGTAGTTCAGTTTTTGTTTGTTTGTAAACTTCAACCTCTGTTTTGTTTTTGTGTATATTTAAAAACATATAACTTGTAATTAATGCTACAGTTGTTATCCCTATACTTATAACAGTAAACTTTTTTCTTATCGAACTATTCTTTAATGAGAACATAGTAAGACACCCTCCCTTAATTTAATTACTTAATGCTAACATAACTATTCTATATTTCTTATAATTTATTGTAATAATATTTTCAATGGATGTAAAGTTTGTATATAATATAATAGAATAATTTTAAATAAAGAGAATATTATATGATAGTTGCGATTGAAGGAAAGATAGAGTTAAAAGAACCTACAAAGGTTCATATAAGTTTAAATGGACTTACTTATGAGGTTTTTGTATCAATTAACTGTAGCTCAGCAATAATTGATGCAAAAGTAAAACTACACACAACACAGATTATAAAAGAGGATAGTAACAACCTTTATGGTTTTTTAGATTTAAATGAGAAAAAACTATTTGATACTGTTATTAAAATAAACGGTGTTGGTCCAAAAGTTGCCTTGGCAATTTGTGGTACTTTTACACCTACAAGTTTTGCACAGATTGTTGAAACTAAAGATGTTAGTATGCTTAAAAGAGTTCCAGGAATTGGTCCCAAAGGTGCAAGTAGAATTTTAGTAGAACTTAGTGGTTTTGTAATTGATGCAGGTGATGAAACATCAAGTTTAAATGAGGGTGGTTCACAGGCTGTTATGGCACTAGAATCATTAGGATTTAAAAAAGAGCAGATAAATAAGGCACTAAGTAACTGTAGTGCAACAGATACAGCAGGGCTTGTAAAAGAGGCTCTTAAAAAATTACAAAGATAGGAAGTAGTATATATGAAGATTGCAATTGTATTTGGTAGCCAAAGTTTTGAACATGAGATAAGTATAGTAAGCTCAATAGCTATGAAAAAGGTTTTAAATAGCGAACTTATATATATTTTTATAGATAAAAATAGAGAGTTTTATGAAATTCCAACAGCAACTATCAAATCAAGCTTATTTAGTAGTGGTGAGTATAAAAAATCACCAAAGTTGCAATTAATCCAAGGTGGATTTTCAAAAAAAGGTCTGTTTTCAACTAAATCGTTGGATTTTGATCTATTACTAAATCTTACTCATGGTGGTGATGGAGAGGATGGTATATTAGCGGGAATGTTTAAGTTTTTCAATATCCCATTTATTGGTCCAAGGGTTGAAGCTAGTGTAGTAAGTAGCAATAAACACCTTACAAAAGGTTATTCTGATGCTTGTGGTGTAAAAACTGTTGATTTTAAATACTTTCATATAGATGATAAGATAAAAATTGATAATTTTCCAGTTATTATAAAGCCAGTTAGATTAGGAAGTAGTATCGGAATATCAATAGTAAAATCTAAAGATGAGTTGGCTTATGCTTTAGATGTAGCTTTTGAATTTGATGATGAGATTATAGTTGAGCCATTTATAAATGGTGTAAAAGAGTATAATCTTGCTGGTTGTAAAATAGATGGAGAGTTTAAGTTCTCAATAGTTGAAGAGCCTCAAAAAGAGGAGTTTTTAGATTTTGACAAGAAGTATCTTGACTTTAATAGAACACAAACAGTTTTATCAGCTGATATATCTTCTGAATTAACTAAAAAACTACAAGATAGTTTTGTAAAAATATATAACTCAACTTTTGAGGGTGCATTGATAAGATGTGATTTTTTTGTAATAAACGATGAAGTTTACTTAAATGAGATAAATCCAATCCCAGGAAGTATGTCAAACTATCTTTTTGAAGATTTTAACTCAATAATAAATGGTTTAGCAAATAGCCTACCAAAAAACAAACATATACAAATAGACTATGCCTATGTAAATAAAATTCAAAGTGCAAAAGGAAAAGCTTAGTATATGACTGAAGTTGTTTATTTTGTAGCTGGCTCTATTTTTAGTGGAGTTTCAATTTGGTATATTTTAAAACAAAAGAATGATATCCAAATTGAAGCTATTGCAAATGAAGCAAATATAAAGTTAACTTCATTGCAAAATATAATAGCACAAAATAAAGAACACTATGAAGATAAAATAAAAACAATTCAAAATACAAAAGAGCAGATGAAACAGGAGTTTGAAAATTTATCAAATAAAGTTTTTAAGAATTCTGTTCAGGAATCAAATGAAAACTTAACACTCTTATTAAAACCATTTAAGGAGCAACTCTCTTCATTTGGTAGTAGAGTAAATGAGATTTATAGTGATGAAACAAAGCAAAGAAGTTCACTACTTACTGAGATAAAAAATTTAAAAGAGTTAAATTTACAAATAGGTGAAGATACATTAAACTTAACAAAAGCTCTAAAAGGTGAAAACAAACTTCAAGGTGATTGGGGTGAGATGATTTTAAGTAAGATACTTGAACAATCTGGGCTAAAAGAGGATAGAGAATATAGTGTTCAAAATAGTTATCAAAATGATGATGGGAAAAGATTAAGACCTGATGTAGTTTTACATCTTCCAAATGAAAAAGATATTATAATTGATAGTAAAGTATCTCTTGTATCTTATATAAAAGTTGTAAATGCTCAAGATGAAGAGGGGCAAAACTTAGCGATAAAAGAGTTGATGTTATCGTTAAATAGACATATTAAAGATTTAAGTTCTAAAAAATATGAAGATTTAGAAGAGTTAAAAACTTTAGATTTTGTTTTGATGTTTATCCCTATTGAGGGTGCATTTATGTTAGCATCTTCAAATGAAGAGTTGATGTTTAAAACAGCTTTTGAAAATAATGTTTTGTTAGTATCTCCATCAACATTGTTTATCACTTTAAGAACAATAGAGAATATGTGGAAAATACAATATCAAAATGAAAATGCAGAATTGATATCAAAAAAAGCTGCTGATCTATATGATAAGTTTGCTGGATTTATAGAGGATATTGAAAATATAGGAAAACATATTGATAAAACAAAATCTTCTTATGAATTAGCATTAAATAAATTATCAACTGGTAGAGGAAATCTTATAGATAGAGTTGAAGAGTTTAAAACTCTTGGTGTAAAATCTAAAAAAAATATAACTATAAATGAAAAGGAAAAAAACTAAATTGTTAGAATTAAGTAAAAAAATAACTACACTAGTGGGTCGTACAAATGCCACTTATGATTTGATAAAAGAGGGTGATAAAATTCTTGTAGGTTTTAGCGGTGGAAAAGATTCACTGACTCTAATCCATACACTTAAAAGGATGCAAAGCAAAGCACCATTTAAATTCGAATTTAAAGCTGTTACAATTACCTATGGTATGGGTGAACAGGTTCAGTTTTTAGCTGACCATTGTACAAAGCATGATATACCTCATGAGATAGTAGATACTCAAATATTTGAGATATCAAAAGAAAAAATTAGAAAAAACAGCTCTTTTTGTTCATTTGTAAGTCGTATGAGAAGAGGGTATCTATATACTCATGCACTAGAGGGTGGATACAACAAATTAGCTCTTGGACACCATTTAGATGATGCTATGGAGAGTTTCTTTATGAACTTTTTTTATAACGGTAGTATGAGAAGTATGCCCCCTATTTATAAAGCTGAAAATGGACTGATGGTTATAAGACCTTTAATTATGTGTAGAGAGAGACAACTAAGAGCATTTGCCGAAACTAACTGTGTTGATGTTATAGGTGATGAGGGTTGTCCTGCAATGAGAATGGATATAAAAATGCCACACGCAAGAGCAAATACAAAAGAGCTTTTAGCCAAACTTGAAGCTGATAACCCACAGATTTTTGTATCTATGAAAGCAGCATTTCAGAACTTTCATCCTAGTACTTTTTTTAAGAAAGAGGAGTTGGATATAGAGTAGTTTTAAACTACTCTATAACTCTTTTCCATTCCAAAAAACTATTTTATTTCTCCCTGTTTGTTTTGCTTTATAGAGTGATTTATCAGCATTTGTAATAGTCTCCTCTGCTGTATTATTTTTTGATCTTAATTCAACTCCTGCACTAAATGTGATTTGAATCTTATGTTCTTTATAAATAAACTTATTTTTTGTAACTACATTTTTAATTCTATTTATATAGTCATCTAACTCCTCTATATTATTATAATGAAGAACGACTACAAACTCCTCCCCTCCATATCTACCGATGATATCAGTGTCTCTCGTAAGTTTGAGGAGAAGAGATGCAAATGTTTTTAAAACAATATCTCCTCCATCATGACCATAAACATCATTAACTTTTTTAAAGTGATCAATATCAAAAAATACAATAGCAAAATCTTGACCATTTCTTTTATACAAGGCATCAAGTTTTTTTATCTCATCTTCATAAGCACCTCTAATTAAAGTTCCAGTTAAGTGATCTTTAGAACTTTTCTCTTTTGTATTTATCAATTCAGCTTCAAGCTCTTTAACACGCTCTTCTAGTTTTTGAACCTCATTTTGTCCTGTTGAAAGATTATCATTTACTGTTGACATCTCATTTTCTATTGTAATTGCAGCTTGAACTAGTTTTGCTTGAAGTTTATTTAGTTCATCTTTTGTTGAGTTTGACATACTTATAGATTTTATTTCATCTTTAATATTTGTGACATTTGAAAAACCATTTTTATTACTATCTATAGCATCACCTAGATATTTACTCATTAATGTTATAAGTCTAGCAATATCAGCAGTTTTTCTAGCTACTATTTTTTTATCAACTTCAAATCTATTTTCAATAAATTTTTCCATCTCTTGTTGAATAGACTCTTCAAATATTAAAGATGGAGAATCACCAATTTTAATAGAAAATGCATGTAGGTCATCACTAAAACTTAGAGATATTGATGGTTTTAAAGATTGTTGTAGTAGTTCAGACATCTTATTGACATTTTTACTCTCTACTCTTTGTAGTAAAATATCAATTAAGTCATATACAGTTTCAATCTTTTTATCTTTATTGTTTTCTAATTCACTTTGACTTAATTTAGATAAAGTATTATTAAAATATTCACACTCTTCTACAGATAAACTAAACTCTTTAGAGATTTTACAAAACTCTTTTGAATACTCTTTTGGAGTAGCATCAATGTTTTTATCTGATAAATTATCTAATGTTTTTTTTGTAATATCTAAAATATTTTTCACGATTTATCCTAATAGTTTTTTAACCATCATATTAATTCTTTTACCATCAGCAGAACCACCAACTTTTTCTTTTGCAGGATTCATAACTTTACCCATATCTTTTATAGAAGTTGCTCCAACTTCAGCAATAATAGCAGCAATAATTACCTCTAATTCACTATCATTAAGTTGTTTTGGTAGATAGTTAGAAAAAATATCAATTTGATCTTGTTCAGTCTTAACTAAATCATCTCTTTTTGCCTCTTTATATTGAACAATAGCCTCTTCTCTTTGTTTAACACCTTTTTGAATAAGCTTAATTATATCATCATCACCAAGTTCAACCCTTTGATCTACTTCAATCTGCTTAATCATTGTGTTAATAGCTCGAATAGAATCCCTTCTCATTATCTCTTTTGCTCTCATAGCATCTTTTAAATCTGATTTTAATTGCTCTTTTAGTGTCATTTTATATCCCTATTTTATATTTTATCTATTATATCCAAGTTGTTTTAAAAATATTCTATTTAGAAAAACTCACCATACTTATTTTACGAGGTCAGTAAAAACTCCATTGATACCCATCTTGAAAAGTTTATTTTGATCAGTAGGGCTGTTTACTGTATAAACATTGATAAAAAAACCAGCTTTTTTTACAATATCTATAGTTTTTTTATCTACAAGCTTATTATCTATATTGTAGCCATCTACTTGCAGGTTATTTAGATATTCTATTAAATTTGAAGGGTGTTTATTTGCTACTAATAGTGCCGTTGGTATATTTACCATACTATTTTTAGATAATGATAAATATTCAGCTCTAAAAGATGATATTAAAACAAGATTTTCCACCTGCATATTTTTAATCTCTTTAAGAATAATAGAAACAACATCTTCATCACTAAAATATTTTTCCATATCTTTTATCTCAATATTGATAAATAGTTGATGTTTTTTTATAAATTTAAGTGTATCTCGTAAGCTAAGAAGTGGTTCAGATTTATTTTTAATATTTATTGTGTTGAGTTTTTTTTCCATTATATAATGAAATGGGTCATCCCTATAAAACCAACTTCCATAATCAAGAGTTGATAACTCCTTAAAAGTAAAATCACTAACTCTATAAGGTTTCATGTTTTTATATTCAGATATATCTTCAATATTTGTAGTTCTAGTTAAAGTTTCATCATGGATAATTATAGGAATACCATCACAGCTTAATTGTACATCAACCTCTATAAAATCACAATGTCCAATACTCTTTTTAAGAGCACTTAATGTATTTTCAGGAGATATTGAACGAGCACCTCTATGTGCTGCTATGAGACCATTACGATTAAAAAGTTCTAAAAAATTCATTTTAAATTTTATCATATTTTTTATTGGTGACTACTTTTATTTACTATTATGGTAAAATATTTAGATGAAAAATAAAAAAAGCATATACTCATGGGCAATTTATGATTGGGCAAACTCTGCTTATGCTACGACAGTTATGGCTGGTTTTTTCCCACTTTTTTTTAAATCATATTACAGTGCAAATAGTGATGTAGTAGTAAGTACTGCTCAGCTTGGTTTTGCTAATTCAATATCAAGTTTTATTATTGTATTAATTGCGCCACTTCTTGGTGCTATTGCAGATGTTGGATCATTGAAAAAGCGTTTTTTATTTATATTTGCTTTTCTTGGTATTTTAAATAGTGCCTTATTAGTTTTAGTGGAGCAGGGTTCATGGCAGATGGCTGCTTTTGTTTATATACTTGCAAATATTGGTTTTATGGGTTCAAATATATTCTATGATGCTCTTCTGTCTTCAGTTACAACAAGAAAAAATGTTGATTTTGTTTCTGGATTGGGTTTTGCTTTTGGTTATTTAGGTGGAGGAGTTCTTTTTGCATTTAATGTTTGGATGTTGCAAGAGCCGATGCTATTTGGTTTTAATGATAAAACAGAAGCTATTAAAGCTTCTTTTATAAGTGTTGCAGTATGGTGGGGAGTTTTTTCACTTCCATTATTCTTTTTTGTTGAGGAGAAAGAGAAAAATATAAAAACTACAACATTGATAAAAGATGGTTATATTAGACTTAAAACAACTTTTACTAAAATAGTACAGATTAAAGGTGTTTTTTTATTTTTAATTGCTTATTGGTTATATATTGATGGTGTAGATACTATTATAAGAATGGCAGTTGATTATGGTATGGCACTTGGTTTTGATCCTAGCAGCTTAATATTTGCACTATTAATTGTACAGTTTGTTAGTTTTCCTACAACTTTAATTTTTACAAAACTAGCATACCTTTGGGATACCAAAAAAGCAATTTATTTAGCAATTGGTATATATCTTGTTATTATAATTTTTGCATCTATGATGGATAAAGTATCTGAGTTTTATATCCTTGCAGTTATGATTGCATTGGTTCAAGGTGGTATCCAAGCACTTAGTCGTTCATATTATTCAAAAATGATTCCCACAAATCACTCTGCAGAGTTTTTTGCATTTTATAATTTTATGGGAAAATTTGCTGCTATAATAGGACCATTGTTAGTTGGACTTGTTGCACTTTATAGTGGAAGTTCAAGAGTTGCTATCTCCTCTATTGCTATTTTATTTATATTGGGTGCTGTTTTTCTTTATTTTGTAGATGAAAAAAAGATATCTAAAGAGGTTAATTCCATACTAAAGTGAGATATCACTTTGTTTTAATTCACTGTTAATGGCAGTTTTTACACGGATAGTTATCTCATCATAACTAAGACCATTAGGCTCAATAGGTTTTAAGAAGGTGATTCTTATTTTTTTAGGTCTAGGAAATAGCATACCAGCTTTTAAAGCTTCAAAACTTCCATCGATTACAACAGGTACAATAGGTACTTTATAAGTTTTAGAAAGTATAGAGAAAAATGGTCTAAACTCCAGTAGTTCTCTATCTCGTGTTCTTGCACCCTCTGGAAAAATCACAACATTTTGTTTCTCTTTTAGTGGTAGTGCGGTATTTTGCATTGAGTTTTTAAGATTATAGTTAGAATCAATTAAAATTGTTTGACTATGTTTTGTAACTGAACCTATAAATGATTTACCAAATACACCTTTAAAAGCTAAAAAAAAGCTTTTTTTTAAAATACTATAAGGTAAAGAGCTTAATATTAAAAAACCATCAAGCATACTTTGATGAGATGGTGCAATAACACAAGAAGATGTTGAAATATTCTCTTGACCAATAATTTCAAGTCTAAAATAGAGTTTAAACAGTGGTGATAAAAATGTTTTATATGTAAACATCATATATGGGGAATAGATAAGCTTTTCTGAAATATCTTCATCTAATACAGCTTTCCATTTTATACTAGTAGGATTAGATCTAATTTGATGCTTTTTAATATATCTATACAACTTTTTTACAGTCATAATCTTTGAAAATATTATCTCATCTATATATACTCCAAAACTCTGCTCTATAAATATAAAAAGTTCAACATAGTTTAAAGAATCAAGTCCAAGATCCAGTTCTATATGTGAAGATGGTAAAATAGTATTATTACTAATTGAAGCTATAAAAGATTTTATGGTTTTATATAAATTATCATTTGGTTCATCTTCTATTTTGTTCTCTTTTTGTTTAGTTTTAGTTATCTGCTTATTTATAGCTTGAATATCAAAATTTCCTGATATAGTTTTTGGTAATGTTTCCAAAGAGATTTTATAGCCATCTATTTTTTTTGAATTTTCAACCTCCATATTATAAAGCTCTACCCCATACCATCTGATTTCACTTTCAATATTTACAATATGATCAGTTTTAAGCCTTTTAAAATTAGGGTGGATTAATGCAAAA
>JAYEOQ010000152.1:0-2450 GCA_034723215.1 Campylobacterota bacterium
TAATGCACAATACAAAATTACTTTATACTGCAATTACAAGAGCTAAAAATATGTGTTATGTTGTAGGGGAAGATGAAGCTTTTCAAAGTGCTTGTAAAAAACTGGAGATAACAAATCGTCAAACAGTTATAGATGATCTGTTATCTAAAGAGAAAGAGGAATAACCTTAATCTCTTTCGTGTAGAATTTGATCTAATAGTTTAAACACATCACCACTAGCATCCTCCATCTCTTTAAATGATTTTATCAATGTATCATAATCTAACTCACCATCTTTAGAGATAGTATCAAATACATGATGAGTACCATTATGAACGATTGAGTGAGGTCTATCAAGTTTTGAATAACTAGGAGTTTTGGAAAAATATTTTTTTCCTAAACCTTCATTATACCATTTACCAAGTCTACAATTTTTATGATCAACAAATTTAAATGCAGGTTCTCTGTTTGCAACAGACAGATATGTATTAACTTTCCAAATTACATGGTCTAGTTTTGCTAAACTCATAAATACACGATCTGTAATTTTTCCTAGTCCATTAAAGGTACCTTTAGATGTATCTATTGCAGAGTTTATATCAGAAGAATAGTCTTGAGTATCATTAGTAATTAAATCAATTGATTTTGTCATTTTTTCAAATTTTTGATTTGTAAGTTCAACACTCTCTTGAATAGATTTTACAGCATCGGTAATCTCTTTTGCTGATTCTGCTGATCTTGATGCTAGGTTTCTAACCTCTTGTGCAACTACTGCAAATCCTTTACCTGCTTCACCTGCAGTTGCTGCTTCAACAGCAGCATTTAGTGATAATATATTTGTTTGAAATGATATTTGATCTATTGTAAGAACAGCTTGTGCTATATCTGTTGCTTTTGTATTTAATTGTGAAACAACACCATTAATTTCATCCGCATTTACATTTAAAGAGTTTATATCTTTTACAATAGTTTCTAATTTTTCTGATGATTCATCATAAGTTTTATTAATATTGTAACTATTACTTAAACTATCTCTTGATAGTTCTGTTGATTCAGCGATATTTGATTGAATATCTAAAAGTCCATCTTTTAAATTTAAATTTTCAAATTCAAACAAAGTTTTTAGTTTGTCTAAGTCTTGATTATTTTCATTTTCTATAGCTTGTGAATTTTTTAAAGAGGTTATCTCTTGTTTTAATGATTCACTAGTTTGTAATAAACTATTATGTTCATTTGATTTAGATTGTAATTGATTTTTTAAATCAATCAATTGTGATTCAAGTTCACTATTTTTATTTTGAAGATTTTGATTGTTTTCTTTTTGAGTTTGTAACTCTTGCTTTAGTTGAGTGTTAAAAAACATGATACTTCCTTATGTAAAGATATTGTAAAATTATACAATATCTTTAGTTAAAGTATTTAATGTAAAAAGTGTCTTTTACCACTAAAGTATAAAGCCATACCAAATTCATTGGCAGCTTCAATAATCTCTTCATCTCTAATACTTCCACCTGGTTCTATTACACATTTAACACCAGCTTCTTGGGCTGCATCGATACTATCTCTAAATGGGAAAAATGCTTCTGAAGCTAAAACAGAACCAGATACATCTATCCCTAAATCTTCAGCTTTTCGTAAAGCTGCTTTTGCAGCATCAACTCTTGAAGTCATACCCATACCAACAGCAACCATTGCAGAGTCTTTCACATAAACTACACAGTTTGATTTTGTTAAAGATGCTACTTTATAAGCAATCTCCATATCTTTTTGTTCTTGCTGCGTAGCACTTCTTGTTGATTTTAATTCACTATTTTTAACTTCATCATCTTCAACTTTATCACTATCTTGATATACAAATCCACCATCAACTATTTTAAAATTGTGTGCATCATTTGCTAGTTCAAGTTTTTTCGTACCTTGTTTAAATAATTTAATTCTTTTTTTCTTATTTAATTCTTCTTCAGCCTCAGCTGTAAAATCAGCAGCGAAAACTACCTCTAAGAAAATCTCATTCATCTTAACAGCAAGATCTAAATCAACTACACCATTTACAGCAACCACTCCACCAAAAGCAGAGATAGGGTCACATCTAAGTGCTTGTTCATAAGATTCTAAAAGTGTATCTTTTATAGCAAATCCACAAGGATTACCATGCTTTACAATACAAACTGCATTATCATCACCGAATGCAGATGCTATTTTTGAAGCTCCAGAGATATCTCCCATATTGTTAAAACTAGCTTCACCTTTAAGCGTAATAAATTTATTTGATAAGTGGTTATCAAACTCATACAATGCACCTTTTTGATGTGGATTTTCACCATATCTTGTATCAAATACTTTTTCACCAACGATAAATTGCTTTTGTCCCATACCATTATTAAATCTTTTGTTCATATAATTTGCAATCATAGAATCATAAGCCGCTGTATGTTCATAAGCTTTAATCATCATATCTCTTCTAAACTCAA
>JAYEOQ010000153.1:0-2432 GCA_034723215.1 Campylobacterota bacterium
CATAACCCACTAATCGTGAATATCTAGCTAATACATCTGCAATGATAGTTGTGTAAGCGTGACCTATATGTGCTATATCGTTAACATAATAGATTGGAGTTGTTATATATACTTTTTTACATGATTCTGACATTTCGTTCCCTTGAGTGTTTAATATTAATACGCGATTATATCTAAAATATTGTTAAATTATGCTACCCTTACAAATAAATAAAAAACAGAGGTAAAAACCTAAATGATAAAACAATACTATTTAAACCATAGTCAAATAGATGTATATTTTAAGCAAAGCAAGGATGACTTTGTAGTAACTGAGATTCCACTTTATGAATTTACAGGGGAGGGTGAGCATTTAGTTTTAAAAATGAGAAAAAAAGATTTAACAACTTGGGATGCTTTGGAGATAATAGCAAAAGCTGTAGGGTGTCGAAGTAGGGATATAGGGTATGCAGGGTTAAAAGATAAAAATGCGATGACAGTACAGTATATCTCTATCCATAGACAATATGAAGAGAAGATTGATAAGCTTTCTCACCCACAAATCAAATTTTTAGAAAAAACATACCACAACAATAAAATAAAAACAGGACATCTAAAAGGGAATAAATTTTTTATCAGACTTAAAAGAGTTCAACCAATGGATAAAATGAAAATAGAATCAGCACTGGAACAAATTGCAACTTTTGGTATACCTAACTATTTCGGTTTTCAAAGATTTGGAAACTATGGGGATAATTATTTAAAAGGTAAAGATATAATTGATGGTAAGTTAAAAGAGAAAAATAGAAAACTAAAGCAGATGTATATAAATGCTTATCAATCATATCTATTTAACTCTTGGCTTTCTAAAAGAGTTGAGATAAGTAAGCTTATAAATGGGTTTAAGGCTAACGAGATAGCTTCAAAAGTAGGGCTTGATGAAAATGAGATAAAAGAGATTCAGAAACAAGAGCATCCATTTAAGATACTAAAAGGTGATCTGTTTAACCACTACCCTTATGGTAGACTTTTTTATGTTGAAGATGTTGAAGAAGAGGCTCAAAAGTTTTATAACAGAGATAGAGTCCCTACAGGACTATTATCAGGGTCTAAAACAAAGTTTGCTATTGATGATGCTTTAAAATTTGAAGAAGAATTCATCGAAAATACAAAAGAAAATGGTGCAAGAAGATTTGCTTGGGTATTTCCTAGTGAAATTCAAAGTGAATATAAAGAGATTAAAGCTTGGTTTGAGCTTAGCTTTGAACTTCCTAAAGGTAGTTATGCTACTGAAGTTATATCAGAGTTATTACATATTGATTTAAAAAATTAAGGAGGGAACTATTTTCCTCCACCCATAGATGCAATAAGTGCGGCTAACTCATCATCATCTACAACATCATCATTTTTATCACCAGCTAGATGTTTTGCACTTGCTGCAAATTTTCCATTTTTTGGGTCTAATTCATTTACAACTCTTTCTATTTTTTGTCTACTGGCATCTTGTGCTTGCATGGATTCTAAAGTGATAAAGATATTGTTTCTTATTCCACCTATATCGTTTTTTATATTTTTACTATCCTCTAATTTATCAAGTTTTTCAAGTATTACATCAAGATGATTCATAACCTCTAAAGACATTTTTTCAGATTCTTCTATCACTTCACATAATTGACTAACTACATTTAAACTATCTAATTTTGTTGACATATTCACTTACCTTTTCTATATATTTATTGAAAGACTATATTGATAAAGTTACTTTAAAAACTGCACCACTATTATCATTATATGCATCTATTGTAGCACACTTTTGGTCATCTATTATTCTTTTTGCAATACTAAGTCCTACACCCATACCTGATGAGTCTTTTGTACCTTTAAATGGTTCAAATAGATATTCCATAATATCTTTATCAATTCCACCAGCATTATCTTTAAAAGTAACAGTAATCTTCTGGTTATCTGAAACTATATCAATATCTAACCTTCTATTATCAAATTGATCTATTTTCATCAACTCATCCATCGCATTATTTATAATTATAACCCAAACCTGCTCTATTCTTTGAAGTTCAATATTTGCTATAAATTTAAATTCATCTTTATCCATATCTGGATTAAACTCTTTGCCATTGATATATACTCTAGAAGTATTTTTAATTTTATTGTAAGCTAAAATAGCTGATCTTATTAAACTTGAGTATATATTGGCATCCTCTTTTACAGCTTTTAGTTGTTGAGATAACTCTTTCATTGAACTTATTATTGTTTCTACTCTATGTATCCCATCATTTATTTTAGATATAGAACTTTCCATACTATTTTTAATATTTGAATCAGGTAGATCTTCAATATCATATTGCATCATCTCAAAGTTTGCTTTTATATAAGTAATAGGTGTATTTATCTCATGAGTAATACCTGCAGCTAATTGAGCTGTTGCAGCAAAC
>JAYEOQ010000154.1:0-12022 GCA_034723215.1 Campylobacterota bacterium
AACTTTAGTTAAGTCATATCTTTCTGGATCAAAAAATAGTTTTTTGATAAAATCTTTTGCTGCTTCTTTTGTTACAGGCTCACCTGGTCTCATAACTTTATAGATTCTAATTGCACAAAGATCATTTTCATCATCAATTTGCTCTGTTTGTTTTAATAACTTAATAGATTCTGCATCAGCTTTAAATGCTCTTATAATAGAATCATCAATTCCATCTGCTAAATCATTAGCTATAGAGAAAGACTCAAAACCTAAATCTAAAAGTTTTTTTAATTTTAAATCATCAAGTGGTGTTAATGCATCAAATAATACTTCACCAGATTCTGGATCAAAAATATTTTCAGAAGTATGTCTCTCCATTAAAAGTTCAACTGGATATTCAACTAATTTTAAACCACCTTCAGCCAAAGCATTAGCTTTTCTAGTAGTAAGTCTTTTACCAGCTGCTATGATTAAGTTACCTTTATCATCTATTAGATCATAATCAACTTTACCTGTAAATGATTCAGCACTAAACTCTGTTAAAAATTTGTTGTTTTTAACTTGAATATTAACAATTGGGTAAAATAGTTTAATAATCTCCTCTTTAGAATAATCTAAAGCTCTTAACATAATAGTAACAGGTACTTTTCTTCTTTTGTTAATTCTTACATATAAAATATCTTTTGCATCATACTCAAAATATAACCAAGAACCTCTATCAGGGATTATTTGTCCTGTATAGATAAGTTTATTTGCAACTGTTGTTGCCTCATCCTCTTTGAAGATAACACCTGGTGATCTGTGAAGTTGATTTACAACAACTCTCTCAACACCATTTACAACAAATGAGATTCTATCAGTCATAAGAGGTATCTCTCTTATGTATAAAGATTGCTCTTTTATATCTTTAACACCAATTTTTTCTCCAGTTTTTTCGTCTAAATCCCAAAGAGTTAATCTTACATTAATTCTTAAAGGTATAGAGTAAGTAAGACCTCTAACCATTGATTCAGATACTGTATATTTTGGTTTACCAACTTCACTATTTAAATAATCAATTGTAAATCTATTTTGAGTATCGTGAATTGGAAAAGATGCTCTAAACACTTTCTCAATTCCTGCAGTTGTTCTATTTTCTTTTCCAACCATCAAAAAGTTTTCATAACTATTTTGTTGTAATTGTAATAGATTTGGAATTTTAATCTTTTGTGGATTTTTTGCAAAATCAACTCTTAATCTATTCCCAGATTTTAATGAATTTAACATATGAGCCTTTCTTATTTATTAAATTTAATGCTATTTTTATAAAAAATATTAAGTAAAATCAACATTCTAACCTATATATACTCAAATCACATATATAGGTTAAAATGCAAATTGCTTGAAAATGACTAATGCTCTGTGAAATCACAGAGCATTAATTCAGTGTTTTAGTTTAAGTAAATAAAATAAAATTATTTAACTTCTACAGTTGCACCAGCAGCTTCTAAATCAGCTTTTGCAGCTTCAGCATCTTCTTTTGAGATACCTTCTTTTACAACAGCTCCAGCTTCTTCAGCCATTGCTTTTGCTTCTTTAAGACCTAAACCAGTAAGAGCTCTTACTGCTTTAATTACATTAATTTTCTTAGCTCCAGCATCTTTGATGATAACATCAAATTCTGTTTTCTCATCAGCAGCTTCAGCAGCTCCACCAGCAGCACCAGCTACTGCAACAGGTGTAGCAGATACACCAAATTTTTCTTCAAATTCTTTTACTAATTCAGAAAGCTCTAATACGCTTAATCCTGAAATATATTCTAATACATCTTCTTTAGAGATTGCCATTTTATTTTCCTTAATTTTTATATTCGCTACTAATAAATAGCTTGAAAAAATAAATTTTTCAACTATTTATCTCCGCGATGTGAAGCGAGTTCACATTATTGTCTGCAAAAGCAAACACCGTACCTGAAGAAGCTATTATGCTGCTTCCTCTTCTTTTTTAATTCTAAGTGCGTCAAGACCAACAGTAAAGTTTCTAACAGGTCCCATCCATACAGATGCAAGCATACCAAGTAATTCTTCTCTACCTGGTAATTTAGCGAACTGAGTAACAGTTGCAGTATCAGCAGCTTTACCTTCAATGATACCAGATTTAATACTGAATGTATCTTTGTTAGCAGATGCAAATTTATCTGCAACTTTACAAGCTGAGATTTGATCTTCAGACCAGATAAAAATATTTGTTCCTTCTAATGTTACTTCTTCTTTGTCAGCATTTTTAATAGCAATACCGGCAAGTGAATTTTTAGCAACTTGAACTTTTGCTCCAACTTCAGCAGCAGCAACTCTTAAAGATTCTAAATCTTTATGAGATGTACCTCTATAATCAGCAACAACAATAGCTTCAGAAGTTTTGAATTCATTTGTTAATGATTCAATAATTTCATTTTTTTGTAATTTAGTCATAATTTTTCCTCCTTTCCAAAAACGATAGAACTTCGGCTGGTTTTATGAAAACCATAAAGGATAAACCCTTGTTATTCTCACCAGCTGTCTTTAGTTTTTTAAATTTAATCTTATATTATTTAATATCCATCATCTCTGAGCTATCTATAGTAATAGATGGACTCATTGTTAAAGATACTGTAGCTTTTGTTACATATCTACCTTTAGCAGTAGATGGTTTAGCTTTATTGATTCCTGACATAATTGTAGAAATATTTTCTGCTAACGCTTCAGCAGTAAATGAAGCTTTACCAACACCACAATGGATATTTCCTTTTTTATCAACTCTATATGTAACTTTTCCACCTTTAGCTTCACTAACTGCTTTTGTTACATCCATAGTTACTGTACCAGTCTTAGGGTTTGGCATTAACCCTTTTGGTCCAAGTATTCTACCAATTTTACCAACTAGTCCCATTGTATCTGGTGTAGCAATAAGTACATCAAAGTCGATGTTTCCAGCTTGGATAGATTCAACTAAATCATCGTTTCCAACAATATCAGCACCAGCTGCTTTTGCATCATCCATTTTAGTTCCCTTAGCCATAACTGCAACTTTTACAGTTTTACCAGTTCCGTTTGGAAGTACAACAGCACCTCTAATCATTTGATCAGCATGTCTAGGGTCAACATTTAAATTAATAGCTAAATCAACTGTTTCATCAAATTTAGCTGATTTCATATCTTTAACTAATGTCATCGCATCACTTAATGTATATTGTTTTGTACTATCTACTTTTTCTAATAAAGATTTATATCTTTTACTCATTTTAATTCTCCGCAATTTTATTTTATGTTGCTACCACTTTTAGAGCCATGTGGTATTTGGCTTATTTACTTAAAGTAGATTTATGCTACTTCGATACCAATACTTCTACAAGAACCTTCAACAATTTTAGCTGCTTGATCTACATTATTAGTATTTAAATCTTCTATCTTCTTCTCAACTATTTCCATAACTTGTGCTTTAGTTAATTTTGCAACTTTATTTTTTAAAGGATTATCAGATCCCTTTTTAATTCCAGCTGCTTTTAAAATCAATTCACTCATTGGTGGTTGTTTAGTTACAAATGTAAAACTTTTATCTGAATAAACTGTAATCTCAACAGGAATTTTAAAACCTGCATTTTGTTTTGTTTTTTCGTTGAATGCTTTACAGAATTCCATAATATTAATACCTCTTTGACCTAACGCAGGTCCAACAGGTGGTGAAGGGTTAGCTGCACCAGCAGGTATTTGAAGTTTAAGTATACCATCTACTTTTTTTGCCATTTTTTTTCCTTTTAATAATTAGTGTTAACACACACAAATATATTGTTTTGTTTTATTAACGATTGTGTTAAGTGCTAAACATTAAGATTTAATATTTAGCACTTAACACATCAAGATGTTTTATTCTACTCTTTCTACTTGAGTATAAGATATCTCTACTGGGGTATTTCTTCCAAATATAAGTACATTTAATTTAATCATACCAGATGCCATATCAAATGACTCCACAATACCATTAAAGTTAGCAAAAGATCCCTCTTTTATTCTAAGTGTTTCACCCTCTTCATACGAAACTTTAGGTTTAGCTACAGCTCTGTTGTTTACCTTGTCTAGGATTTGATTAATATCTTTTTCAGATAATGGTGAAGGTTTTTTTGATTCACCAATAAATCTTCCAACTTTAGGCATAGATTGTATAGCATGCCATAAAGCAGTGTCTAAGTCTATTTTTGCAAAAACATATGCAGAATATAAAGGTTTCTCTATAATAGTTTTTTTACCTTTTTTAATCTCAATTAAGTCCTCTGTAGGAACTAAAACTTGATCAATTCTACCATCTTCTAAATCTTCTGAAAGTTGTACTAAAGCTCTTTTTATTGTTAATTCACTACCAGAGTGTGTTTGTATTGCATACCAATTATGTGCCATTTAATTCCCTAATTCATTACTGAAGATAAACTTACTGACATAATTGCATCAATAAGAGCTAAAAATAGTGATATAACTGTCACTACAACAAAAACTGATAAATAAGCACTTCTAATTTGCTCTTTAATTGGAAAAATTACTTTATGTAATTCATCTTTTGCCTGTTTGTATGCTAATATAAGTTTGTTCAAAATAATACCTTGTCAAATAAAAACTAAAAAACAAAATTATTAATCATTTATTTTTTACTTCTTATTTTTTAAATTTTTGTTTAATGGCAGGCCAAGAGGGACTCGAACCCCCAGCACCCGGATTTGGAATCCGGTGCTCTACCATTGGAGCTATTGGCCTTTTTATAGAGTTAATAATCTCAACCTGCTTTAACAGGTCGCGATTATATCATAAAGAATTAAGATTTAAGCTTAATCTCTTTATGGTTTGTGTGTTTTTTAAGTCTTGGACTATATTTTTTAACTTCAAACTTCTCAGTATGAGTTTTTGGATTTTTCATTGTTGTGTAGTTGATGTCACCACTCTCTTCACATTTTAATCCTATTTTTATTCTATCACCCATTATAGACTACTTAAGAATCTCAGCAACAACACCAGCACCAACAGTTCTACCACCTTCTCTAATAGCAAACTGAGTACCTTTTTCAAGTGCAACTGGAGCAACAAGAGTAATTGTCATCTCAACATTATCACCAGGCATAACCATCTCAACACCGTCAGCTAATACACAAGAACCAGTAACATCTGTTGTTCTTACATAAAATTGTGGTCTGTATCCGCTAAAGAATGGAGTATGTCTACCACCCTCTTCTTTTGAAAGAATATATGCTTCACATCTGAATTCTGTATGTGGAGTAATTGAACCAGGAACAACAAGTACTTGTCCTCTTTCAACATCTTCTTTTTTGATACCTCTTAATAAAAGACCTGCATTATCACCAGCTTCTGCATATTCCATCTCTTTTCTGAACATCTCAATACCAGTAACTGTTGTTTTTTGAGTCTCTTTTAAACCAACGATCTCAATCTCTTCACCTAACTTAATAGTACCTTGAGAGATAGCACCAGTTACAACTGTTCCTCTTCCTGCAATTGAGAAAACATCTTCAACAGGCATTAAGAAAGGCTTATCAGTTTCTCTTGTTGGAGTTGGGATATAAGAATCAACAGCATCCATTAGTTCCATAATCTTAGCAGACCACTCACCATCTTTACCAGCTTTAGCTTCTTCTAATGCTTGGAATGCAGAACCAGCTATAATTGGAGTATCATCACCTGGGAATTCATATTCAGAAAGTAACTCTCTAATTTCCATTTCAACAAGCTCTAACATCTCTTCTTTATCTTCATCATCTAATTGATCTTCTTTATTCATGAAAACAACAATGTAAGGAACACCAACTTGCTTAGAAAGTAAGATATGCTCTCTAGTTTGTGCCATTGGTCCATCTGTTGATGCAATAACAAGAATAGCACCATCCATTTGAGCAGCACCTGTAATCATATTTTTAACATAATCAGCATGTCCTGGACAATCTACATGAGCGTAATGTCTAGTTTCTGTTTCATATTCAATATGAGAAGTAGCAATTGTAATTCCTCTTTCTCTCTCTTCTGGAGCGTTATCGATAGCATCATAATCCATCATCTCTCCACCCATTTTGTTTGTTAAAACTGCAGAAATTGCAGCTGTTAAAGTAGTTTTACCGTGATCAACGTGACCAATAGTTCCGATGTTAACATGCGGTTTACTTCGTTCGAATTTTTCTTTTGCCATAATTTTTCCTTAAATTTGTTTTAGTTACTCTCTGAGTAGATAAGCCTAATAGCTAATCTATTCAAAGAGAAATTTTTTGTTTTATTTTTTAACTCATTTTATAAGTGGAGCCTACGATAAGACTTGAACTTACGACCTCTTACTTACCAAGCAAGTGCTCTACCCCTGAGCTACGTGGGCGATATTATATCTTATTCAACCTAAATTGAAAATAAAACTGTAATGTTTTTACATTGGATTTAATAAAATAAATTTATTGATTATACTTGAGTTATTGGAATGTCCGAATAAACTCAGCTTCCAGTGTAGTTTCTAATGGAGCGGGAGACGAGACTCGAACTCGCGACAATCTGCTTGGAAGGCAGAGGCTCTAGCCAAACTGAGCTACTCCCGCAATTTAAATGGTGGTGAGAGAAGGATTTGAACCTTCGAAGCCGTAGGCGTCGGATTTACAATCCGAAGGATTTGACCACTCTCCAATCTCACCAATATAAACTGGTATAGCGTTTATCTTTTAAGATGAACACTTTAACAATAAAATGGAGCTTCAGATAGGACTTGAACCTACGACCTGCTGATTACAAATCAGCTGCTCTACCAGCTGAGCTACTGAAGCTTAAATAAAAACAAATAAGTGGTGGCGCGAGACAGAATCGAACTGTCGACACATAGATTTTCAGTCTATTGCTCTACCGACTGAGCTATCGAGCCATCTTGTTTGTTTTTGTGGTGGAATTATATATAACTACACCTTTAATAAACCTTAATTTATTTAGGAATTAATAAATTCTTTAAATTTATCACCTCTTTGCTTATATGAGTTAAATTGATCAAATGAAGCTGCAGCCGGTGAAAGCAATGCTATACTACTTTTATCTAAAACTAAATCTATCTTCTTTACTGCATTTTTTAAATTTTGGCTTTTTGTTAATTTTAATTTATAACTATTAGATAATGAAAATAACTTATCCTCATTTTTACCAATTGCAAATATCTCAACATTATATTTAGTTAGCTCTTCAAATAATGGTGTTAAATTTGCATCTTTATCATCACCACCTAAAATAAGATATATTTTTTTATCTTTGTATGTTTTAATTGCTTGTATTGTTGCATCAATATTTGTAGCTTTACTATCATCTACCCACAATCTATTTTTTTTATCTTTAAACTCTTCTAACTTATGTGGGTCTTGAATAAAACTATTTATCAATCTATAATTAATTTCATTAAATAATATTTTACTTACACTTAAAGCTAATAAACTATCAAGTAAAAATGGTTCTTTAAAATTTATTTTATCTATATCTATATTGTATATATCTGCTAAATCAAAAGAGCTGTTATAGTATTTTACTTTTGCTTTGGTTTGATAATCTTTATATTTTAATGGAATAATAGCTATATCATCTTCACTCATTAACTCTAATGGCTTTAGTTTTGATTTTTCATATTCACGAAAATTTCCATGCCAAGAGCAGTGGTCATCACTTATTGGTAATAAAATATAAATATTTGGTTTAGCTTTATTTGTATAGTGTAAAGTAAATGATGATGTTTCTAGTATCCATATCTTTTCTTTTATATTTAAATCAGCTAATGGTGTACCTATATTTCCACCACACACACTTCCTTTGTTTTTTAATATATGTTGTAACATCTGTGTTGTTGTAGTTTTTCCATTTGTTCCACTAATCCAAATACTAAATGGCATTGTCTCATTAAAAAGGTCATATTCACTTACTAAATTTTTACTATTTTGAACTAAATAATTACTTGGTGGAATCCCTGGGCTTACTACAGTTAATTCATCACTATTTATATCAAATATCTCTTTATCACTATCATCATACATTGTTGAATTTGGATAATTATTTTTAATAGCTTGTGCTGTTTTACCTTTTCCTAAAATTCTCATAATCTTTGCTACCTAATTTTAAGACTAGCTAATGCTAATAAATTTGTCATAAATGCAATTATCCAAAACCTTACAATAATTTTATTTTCTACCCACCCTTTTTGTTCAAAATGATGATGGATAGGTGCCATTAAAAACACCCTTTTCTTTCTATATTTATAACTACCCACTTGAAGTATTACAGAAACAGCCTCAATTACAAAAATAAATCCTATTAAAATAAGCAACACTTCACTTTTTGCTACAATTGCCATATATCCCATAAATCCACCAATTGCTAAACTTCCACTATCTCCCATAAAAACTTCTGCTGGGTGGGAGTTAAACCATAAAAAAGCTATTAATGAACCTATAAAACAAGCTCCAACTATTGTTAGCTCACCTGTAGTTTGTATATTAGGCATAAGTAAATATCCACTTATTATTGCATGTCCTGTTACATATACAAGTACTGAGAGTGTAAAAAACGCCATTATAGATGGTACTGTTGCCAAACCATCAAGACCATCTGTTAAATTTACTGCATTTGTTGTAGCTGTCATAACTAAAATCCAAAAGATTATTGAATATAGTTGCATATCAAATAGTGCGTATTTATACAATGGTACAAATAGTTCTGTAGAATGGTCAGCATAAAACAATATACTTATAACTACAATGGAAGCCAAAACTTGTAAAACTAATTTCATCTTTGCACTTAAACCTGCATCATTTTTATTTGATGATATTTTTGCCAAATCATCTTTTATCCCTATTAAGCTAAATAAACCAATTGTAACCAATCCACCAACTACATAATAATTATTTAGTTTGGCTGTTAAAAGTGTTGCGATTAATGTTGTTGCAACAAAAACAACTCCACCCATCGTAGGTGTTCCCACTTTCTCTTTATGAGAATCTGGAGCATGTTCATATATAGGCTGATTTGCTTTTCTACTTTTTGCCCATTTTATAAATCTAGGCATTATAAATAGTGTTAAGCAAAATGCTATAAAAAACCCAATCCCTGCACGAATTGAGATATACTGAAAGATGTTAATATCTAAGTGTCTGTAAAACCAATAAAACAATGTTTAACCTTTTTGAAGTACTATTATGTTAGTATTATTAATATAAAAAGGATTATATCCAAAAATATATTAAGGAGAAAAAATATGTCAAAACATAGTAAAGCAATATTAATTATCACAGATGGGATTGGGCATAATAACTCTTGTGATTATAATGCATTTTGTAATGCAAATAAACCTACATATGATGAGTTATTTAAAAATACACCTAATAGTTTAATCAAAACCTATGGTGAATTTGTAGGGCTTCCAGATGGACAAATGGGTAATAGTGAAGTTGGTCATATGTCAATAGGGGCTGGAAGAGTTTTATATCAAGACTTGGTAAAAGTTAATCTAGAGATTCAAAATGATACATTAAAAAACAACTCAATTTTAAAAGATAATCTTGAAAAATCAAATGATATACATATAATTGGTCTGTTAAGTGATGGTGGTGTACACTCACATATAAACCATATAATAGCATTAGCAAAAATAGCAAAGATATCAAATAAAAAAGTTTATTTACATCTAATTACAGATGGTAGAGATGTATCTCCAACTAGTGCTAAAGTATATACAAAACAGATAAAAGATATTTGCAACGAAGATATAAAAATAGCTACAGTTTGTGGTAGATACTATGGTATGGATAGAGATAACAACTGGAGTAGAGTTCAAAAAGCTTATGATTGTATGGCTCTAGCACAAAATAGCACTAATTTAGATATAGATGATTATATCGATGAACAATACAAAAAAGATATTTATGATGAGTTTTTAGAGCCTGTTAGCTTTAAAAACTATAAAGGTTTTAATAAAAATGATTGTGTTATTTTTGCTAACTTTAGAAGTGATAGAGCAAGAGAGCTTAGTATGGCAATTGCAAAGGATGATTTTAATGAATTTAAAAAATCACCTACAAAAGTAAATGTTATCACAATGACACAATATGATAAAAATCTGCCATTACCAGTGATGTTTCCAAAAACAGCACCTCAAAATACACTTAGTGAGGTTATTTCAAAAGCACAATTAACACAATTACATATAGCAGAAACTGAAAAATATGCACATGTTACATTTTTTTTAAATGGTGGAGTTGAAGAGCCGTTTAAAAATGAAAAAAGAGTTTTAATACCATCTCCAAAAGTTGCAACCTATGATTTACAACCAGAGATGTCAGCACCAGAAGTGAGTATTGCTGTTCAAGATGGGATTGAAGCTGGTACTGATTTTATTGTTGTTAATTTTGCAAATGGTGATATGGTTGGTCATACGGGTGATTTTAAAGCTGGTATAAAAGCTGTTGAAGCTGTTGATAAAGAGCTTGGAACAATTATAAAAAAAGCAAAAGATTCTGGATACAGTATAGTTCTTACTTCAGATCATGGAAATTGTGAGATGATGAGAGATAAAGATGGAAACACTCTAACAAATCATACCGTTGGAGATGTTTATTGTTTTGTAATTGCTGATGGTGTTACAACTGTAAAAGATGGTTCGTTAAATAATATTGCACCAACAATATTAAAACTTATGAATATTGAGATACCAAATCAAATGGATGATACACTAATTTAGGGGTAGAGATGGCAATGACGATAAAAGATTTAATAGACTCAGTAAATAAACTTAATGTGCTAATTGTGGAAGATGGTGAAGATATAAGAGAGATAATGTCTTCAACTTTGGAGAAAATTTTTAAAACTACTAGAACTGCTGTAGATGGTGAAGATGGTCTTAAAAAATTTAATGAAGAGTTACCTGATATTATAATAAGCGATATAAGAATGCCAAATATGTCTGGTAATGAGATGATAAATAAGATAAAAAATATCAATCCAAATATCCCTATTATTGTTGTATCTGGACATGGTAGATTAATTGATAAAGAGAATAAAGCAGACCTATTTTTAAATAAACCAATAAAATTTGATAAACTACTTGAATCAATATATAATTTAACAAAAAGTTAGTATAAAATGCCCTCTTTTGTAATTGAAGATTTAAAAATATACAATCAAAAATCTATGGTTGTAAACCTTTTTAAAAAAATCGATAATCCCATTATTATTGATTCAACACTTGCATTAGTTGGGATGAGTGGAAGTGGTAAATCACTTACACTTAAAACGATTCTAAATATGTTACCAGCAGATTTAAAATCAAATTTTATTTATAAAAATAATTTTGAATTAAATGCAAATAGTATTGGATTTATACCTCAAAATCCATTTACATCACTGTCACCCATGACAAAGATAATTAAGCAATTTTTTTGCCCTGATGAACAAATAGATAAATTATTAAAATTAGTAGATTTAGATTTAGATTTTAAATATAAATTTCCTTCTCAATTAAGTGGTGGACAACTACAAAGGGTAGTCATAGCAATTGCATTAAGTAACAATCCAAAAATTCTACTTTTAGATGAACCTACAACAGCATTAGACAATAAAACTAAAAATACTATTTTAAATTTACTAAAAACTTTACAAAAAGAGTTTAACTTTATTATGATATTTGTAAGTCATGATATAGAATCTATTAAAAATATTTGTAAAGATATAGCGATACTTAAAGATGGAATGATATATGAATATGGGAAAATAGATGATATTCTAAATAAGCCAGAAACACAATATACAAAACAACTACTAGAGAGTAGTTTCAACAATAGGGAATTTAGAAAATGATTAATAAACTTTTTTTACTATTTACATTTATATTTGTAGCTATTTGTGTATGGTTGATAACTTTATATTCTCAAATAAGATTTGATATTGACAAAATAGTTGACTATAAACCAAGATTAACTACACAATTTTTTGATAAAAACCATAAACATCTAGGTAATATATTTGATAAT
>JAYEOQ010000155.1:0-11920 GCA_034723215.1 Campylobacterota bacterium
ACTACAAAAAATGATTATAAATCTTAATGTAAACTAAAACTTTAAAATATTACCTTTTTATTTTTTTATGATACAAATAGATAACGGTGTAAAGTCTTGTATTTTAGATTTGGTCGGATTAACCTAGTATTTTTTAAGTTTTTATTGAAAATTTTAGTTGGATGATTTAATTTTAGTAGAATTGTAAGTACTCCTCCCAGATACTTAAAATAAGCTACAAAGCCTTTATATTAGGTATCTGAAAAGACAGTAACTATAGTAAAGTAACATATAAAGTAACAAAAAATGATTTTAACTCAATTTTATCTATGATTTATTTTGTGTAGAATTGGAGACCGTTCAGAGTTTTGTGTCAAGGACTGATAGTTGAATGTAAGGATTAATATTATATTTTTTACTATATATTTTCTTGGGTTCCAAAACCTACACTTTTTAAGCACTATGACCTAATACAAAAAGAAAATAATAAATCATTACTCCCATAATTGCTGTCACGGTTAAACCTGCAAATACATACTTTCCAATTCTTTTATGGGAGCTAGGAAGCGAAACGCCTTCAATTTTATGACGTTTTACAGCACCATAGATTAATGCACTCCAAAAGACAACACTAATTAAAGCTATAAGGATATGAATAACTAAAAACACAACCATAAATGCATAATTAGCATTACTTTCTTCCATAAATGCAAGAAAACCGCCTGACACTCGTACACCAATCTCAAATATTACTACAACAATCAGTGTGATAATAAATGTGCCTAATTGTATTTTATAATGTTTTTCATACTCTTTCTTCACTGCATAATGGATACCAATTCCAAGTAAAATCGGTAAAGTAGCAAAGTAAAGTGTTGCAAAATCCATATAAAATGGTGCAGCTGTTCCTAAAAATCCTGTTGAAAACATTCTAAGTCCTATATTTTTATATTATAAGTTGTGATTGTACAGTAATAGATAGCATAAATCAAAGTAATGTGTTATTCCTTTAGAATATTTTACTCTATCAGACTGACACAAAATTTCTAACACTCCCTAGAATTGTATTATATCACATTAGAAATAAAACTCAATAATCAACATATTTAAACAATTTATAACATTTTCTAACATCAACTTAACAAAAAACTGATTTATTTTAACAATTTTTAACATTTTGGTAAAATAGTGGTTTTATTTTGTATCATAAAAAATCTTTTTGATTACTTTTGTTGTGGACTTTATTGGATTGTATTAGAGTGGAGTTAAGTACTCCTCCCAGATACCTAAACACACCAAAGATAAAAGTTCCTTGCTGTATTCCTACCCTGGGGAGTTGCCTTTAAAAGTGATTGTAAAGGTCTAAGAGAAGCAGTCAAAATACGGTTGTATTCTCAATGCTTACCTTAAAAGTAAGTGGCATTTTAATCTAATTTTGTTTAAAATTAGATTAAAACTGTTTTAATCCTCAATAACATCTCTTACACAAAGTTTATTTGCTTCAGTTTGAGAACCATTTAATGTAACTATTTTATTTGTTTTAAAATTCTTTGTTAAAACATAGTCCCAATATACATACTTACCTGTAGTAGTTGTAGATGACCAGTAAGGCGTATCTGTAAATTTATTTTTAAATTTACTTTTATCTAAGTTTTTTAGTTGCTCTATTGTGGGAACCTTCCAATCAGTATACCCTGCAAGTTCTAAATCCATACAATAATTTTTTGTAGCTATATACTCCAATTTATTTGTATTTATCTCTTTTGAATCTTGCCAAATTAATTTATCAATTGTAACTGTGTAATATATTCTCTCTTTCTTTATTATCTCTTCTATATCCATAGTGGCATTTGTATCATCTACTAACTCCTCTTCCTTTTTCTTCTTGAAATCATATTCAAGTTGATAGAAGTTATTTGCATACATATTTTTCAAAATAGTGAACTTTTTATCACCATTTTTTATCTCTATTTTTATTTTATCATCTGCTAAAATTTTAACTACCCTATTATTACTACCAAGAGTTCTTTCAAATCTATCATTTACAAATAGGTAACCATCAGGACCTATTAAAAGTAGTTTTGCATTTGCTTTTTTAAACTTTGCCTTATAACTTTGTGTTTTAAACTTTTTTATATTTATATTTCGTATAAACTCTTTTGGATAAAACTTTTCATCAGCAATACCTTTTAACTCTATATTTTTATTTGCATCAACTTTATATCTATCTATTGGGGTATCACCTATATATTTTCCATCTAAATATATCTTTGTACTATTAGTATCAGAGGTTATATTTACAAAACCTATATCTGTATTATCTACAACTACAGGTTCTGATACCTCCACTTTTGCATTTATAATATTAAATGTAATCAATAATAAAATTATATATTTAAAAAACACATCCATACCTTATAAAGAATTTTTTACTTCTAAAATCAAGCTATTTAGTTTTGATTCATAAAGTTTTGCTTTATTTTCATCCGTAGATTCAAATCTAGTTACAAGTACAGGTATTGTGTTTGAAGCTCTCACAAGTCCCCAACCATCTTCAAAAATTACCCTTACACCATCAACATCTATAATATCTAATATTTTAGGAAAATCAGTAGGTGGATTTTTAAGTAATAGTTTTAATTTATCAATTAAAATAAACTTCTCATCTTCTGTAGTTTCCACTTTAATCTCTTCAGTACTATAAGTCTTAGGCAATTTCTCAATCTCTTCATCTATATCCATACCATTGTAAACTAACTCTAAAAGTCTAAATGTAGCATAAACAGCATCATCAAAACCAAAGTATCTATCGTTGAAAAATATATGTCCAGAAACCTCAGCTGCAAATGTAGCATCTGTCTCTTGGATTTTAACTTTAAGATTACTATGCCCAGTTTTATACATGATAGCTTTTCCACCATCTGCATTGATTTTATCATACATAACTTGTGTACATTTAACTTCACCTATTACTGTTGGTTTATCCATTGTAGAAGCAAGAAGTATAGCCATAATATCACCTTTGACATTATTCTTTTTAGTTAAAAATGCAATTCTATCTGCATCTCCATCATAAGCAAAACCGTATTCAAAATCACCTTCTAAAGCTTTTTTAATATCAACTAGATTTTTCTCTTCGCTTGGATCTGGATGGTGATTTGGAAATGTTCCATCTGGTTCACAATATAAACCATCATAATTTAACTCTAATTTATCAAGAATTTCAGTTAAAACAGTATCAGCCACACCATTTCCACAATCTATCATAAATTTTGATTTCATACCTTTTAAATGTGAAAACTCTTTTACCATATAGTCAATATAGGTAGGCTTCACATCTATTTTAGTGTACGATTCATCATCTTCAATAACTAAAGTTTGATTTTCTATGATTGTATCACCCAAACTATAAATATCATCAGCAAAAAATGGTTTATGTTCTATTGCCATTTTAAAACCGTTGTATTGGCTTGGATTATGGCTACCTGTTATCATCACACTAGCATTTGGTTTAACATCATTAAACTCTTGATATGAAGCAAAATAATTAACACCAGTAGCTACCATACCCATACCTAAAACTTCACAACCAGCTTTATTTAATCCACTTGTTAAATAACCAAAAAGCTCTGGAGAGTGTGTACGAGCATCATATCCTACAACTACAGCAGGATTTGAGTTTGTTCTTTTTACTATCTCTAAACCAAGATAATATCCAAGAAGTTTAATAGACTGTTCATTTAACTCTTGAGGTACTATACCTCTTATATCATACTCTCTAAATATTGACTTTTTTATCACTGTTTATCCTTCATTATTTTGCTATTTTTTTTCGGAATCTTTTAAATCTATTAAATATTGATATGATAAATTAATAGATGAAAACTTATCCTTTTCATCACCCTTATAAACATCTGGGTGATATTTTTTTGCCATTGTTCTATACTGTTTTTTTATTTCACTTCTTGTTATTTGACTAATATCCAAATCAGATTCAAATAGATTTAAAATATGTTTTTTTACAATATCTTTTTTTGTGAAACTTCCCTCACCAAATTGTTTTTTAAACTCCTCTTGCTCTTTTTGTTTTTCTAGTTGATTAATTATAAATATATATAATATATTATTTAAAAGAAGTATCAATAAAAATGAGATAGAAAATAAAAAAGAGATAAAAATCCAATTTAAAATAAAAATCAATAATGATAATTTATTTATTTTCCGTATTAAACTTATTTGTAACTCTTTTTTATCTAACATTTTTGGATTAAAATATCTAGTTATAATAACCAGCTGTAAAAACATAAAAATATATATAAATAAAGATATATCTATTTCTACTAACAACAAATAAAGGGCAGGGAAAGATGTAAAGATAAAAATAGAGTGTAATTTATCTGAAATACTATCCATAATCCTATGCTGTACTCTATTTTTTCTAATAAAAATTTTACCTATTATTATAAATACTACTGCAAAAAAGGTTTTTAATATTGTTTTTATCATATTATTTTATCTGCTTCCATGGCTTCACTTTGTTCCGACCATTCCAGTTCCAAACCTATAAAAGTAAAACTTTTCACTTTTATCTACGGTTTTCACATATACTTCTTTAAAACATCTGGAATAGTTATAGTTCCATCTTCATTTTGAAAGTTTTCCATAACAGCTACCATTGTTCTACCAACAGCTAAACTTGAACCATTTAAAGTATGACAAAGGATATTTTTCTTCCCATCTTTATATCTTATTTTTGCTCGTCTTGCTTGAAATTCTCTTGTATTTGATATAGAACTTATCTCTCTATATGTATTTTGCCCAGGCAACCATACTTCTAAATCAATAGTTGTAGCTGCACTAAAACCAAGGTCACCAGTACAAAGCTGAACTTTATTATGTGAAAGACCAAGTGATGTAAGTAAATCACTAGCACAATCAACCATTTTCTCAAACACTTCTGCTGATTGTTCCGGTGTAGTAATAGCAACCATCTCTACTTTATCAAACTGATGTTGTCTTATCATACCTCTTGTATCTCTTCCAGCACTACCTGCTTCTTTTCTAAAACATGGAGTATATGATGTAAGAAGCATTGGAAGCTCATCTTTTGGTACTATCTCATCATTGTATAAATTTGTAAGACAAACCTCTGCTGTAGGGATAAGATAAAGATCTTCACCCTCAATTTTAAACAGGTCATCTCCAAACTTTGGTAACTGACCAGTCCCTTCAAGTGCATTTGTATTTGCCATAAATGGAACATACCACTCTTCAAAACCTCGTTCTCTATTAAAGTCTAAGAAGTAGTTAATTAAAGCTCGTTCAAGTCTAGCACCAATACCTTTTAGTGCTGCAAATCTACTTTTTGCTAACTTTACACCTCTTGTAAAATCAATCATTCCGTTGTTTTCACCAAGTTCCCAATGCTCTTTTGGTTCAAAAGTAAATGATGGTTTTTCCCCTATAGTTTCTATAACTACATTTTCATTTTCATCTGCTCCAAGTGGAACACAATCATCTGGGAGATTTGGTATACCCATAGCTTGATGCTGCATAGATGTTTCTATATCTCTTACTTCATCTTCTAAAGTCTGTTTTTTAACTTTTAAAGTTCCTATTTGTTCTTGAAGTGGAGTTACATCTTTACCCTCTTTTTTGTAAGAACCAAACTGTTGAGATAAAACTTTTTGCTCTGCCTGAGTTGTTTCCATCTCTTTTCTTTTTGATTTTGCATCTTCAACTTGTACTTTTAAACTATCAAGTGTTTCACTTGTAACACCTTTTTTTGCCAAAGCAATACTAACTGCATCAAAATCTTTTTGTAAAAGTTTTATATCTATCATCCTATTTTCCTATTTTATTTAATTATTTAACTGTATTTTGGATAATTTTACTTATCTCTTCTTTTTTAACAAAATCTGCACCCATACTAACTATAAATTGACTAGCTTCTGCAACTGTTAATGTAGTCTCTTTTACTTTTGTTTTATCAACTATAACAGTATATCCACTTGTAGGATTTGGGCTTGTTGGTACAAAAAGTACTATTACTGAATCATATTTACTTAAAACATATGCAGGTACCCATAAATCAGCTTTTGGATACTCCACAAGAACTACCTCTTTTTTGTCATCTTTATTATTAGGGGTAAAAAGTGCAGTTATTTTTTTAATTATAGAATATATAGTCCCTATTGCAGGTACTTTTTCAAGTATTCTATCAATAACAGACACTACAAATGATTTACCAGCTTTTTCTATTGATGAACCTACAAATGCCAAGGAGATGATTGTAAAAATAAACAAACCAATAGTATAAGCAGTACTATTTGTATATGAAGATACAAAATCAAATAGGTCAATACTTAACCTATTAACCCACAGTACAAGCTGAATCACTACTAACAATGGGATTAACGCTAAAGCACCAACAAAAATATATCTAAAAAACTGTTTCATCTAAACCTCTATAAATTTTTATAAATCAATTTGACATAAGTCAAAGTGTGATATTATAGCAGAAAATTACTAAGGATAAATTTTTGAGAATACTATCAGGAATACAACCATCAGGTACAATACATATTGGTAATTATTTTGGGATGATTAAAAAAATGATTGAGTCTCAAGATGATGGTGAATTATTTGCATTTATTGCATCGTATCATGCTCTAACATCTGTAAAAGATAAAGATTTTTTACAAAAAAATATTTTTGAAGCAGCCGTAAATTTTCTAGCACTTGGTATGGATCCGGAAAAATCAACATTTTGGGTTCAAAGTGATGTTCCTGAAGTTTTAGAGCTGTATTGGATTTTATCAAATCATACACCTATGGGATTACTTGAACGAGCACATAGCTACAAAGATAAAACAGCAAAAGGGATAGCTTCAAATCACGGACTTTTTTCATACCCTGTTTTAATGGCAGCTGATATTTTACTTTTTGATTCAAATATTGTCCCTGTAGGGAAAGATCAAATTCAACATGTTGAGATGGCAAGAGATATTGCAAATACTTTTAACAACACTTATGGCGAAATTTTAACTATGCCATTATCAAAAATAGATGAAAATGTACAAAGTGTTCCAGGAGTGGATGGAGCTAAAATGTCAAAAAGTTATGGAAATACTATTGATATGTTTGGAACTAAAAAAGGTTTGAAAAAACAAGTTATGAAAATAGTAACAGATTCAAAAGAGTTACATGATGTAAAAGAGTATATTACTTGTAATGTTTATAAACTTTGTGAACTGTTTATGAACCAGGAAGAATTAGAGAATCTTCAAGAAAGATATCAGACTCCAGGGGAAGGATATGGGCACTTCAAACTAGCTTTACTAGATAAAATAAATGAACATTTTGCACCCTATATAGAAAAAAGAGAACACTATATGAACAATCCAGAAGAGGTAAAAGAGATATTAGCAAATGGTGCTTCAAAAGCTAGAAAGATTGCACAAGTGAAGATGAAAATTATTAGAGATGCAGTTGGATTAAATTATTAGTTATAACACACTTTTAACACTATTTAACTATATAGTTCTAACATATTAAAATTATAAAAGGATGACTGTTTATGAATAATGAATACAAGAGTATTTTTATCTCTATTGTTTTAGCACTTATTGGTTACTTTGGTGCAAGTTTTATTTTCGATGAGACTCAATCTCGTCTTATTGGTGTTGTGGTATTTTTAGTTGCGATGTGGACAAATGAAGCTCTCCCTTTAGGTGCTGTTTCCTTATTACCAATTGTTCTATTTCCAGCTTTTGATATATTGGCAACAAATGCAACAACTGTTAACTACTCTAAGTCTATAATATTTTTATTTTTAGGTGGTTTTATGCTGGCAATTGCCGTTGAAAAAATAGGTCTACATAAAGTTATTGCAAATAAATTATTGTCTATCTTTCCGCCAAGTCCTAGGGGAATTATTTTTGCATTAGCTATAACTTCTGCACTTCTTAGTTCTCTTTTATCAAATACTACAACAGCACTTTTACTAATGCCAATAGCATTATTTCTTACAGATGAGAAAAAATTAAAAATAAGATTTGTATTAGCTGTAGCTTATGGTGCAAGTGTAGGAGGGATAATTACCCCAATAGGGACACCTCCAAACCTTATTTTAATGGGATTTCTACAAGACAATAACATAGAATCTTTAACATTTTTTACATGGATGTTAAAAACTATACCACTTGCTGTAATTATGCTTGTTATTGTTGGATATGTTTTATCTTTAGGTGTATCTAATATGAAAACTACACAAAATATTGATGATAAATCACCTTTAAATAAAGAGCAAAAAAGATTAAAAAACATATTACTTCTTCTTGTGTTTGTACTTTTTATTAATTCATTTTTAAAATTAAGTGAAGCTGGAATATTATTATCTTTTGGTTTAGCTATGTTGTTACCTAAAATTGGATTCTTAAGATGGGATGATACTCGAAAAATACCCTATGAGATAATATTCTTATTTGGTGCTGGATTCTCTATAGCAGCTGCTTTTAGCCACACGGGACTTGCACAATCTATATCTCAAATGCTACTTACACTTACAGAGCTTCCTCCACTTGTTCTTATTCTTATCGTAGCTTCACTAATCACTTTTACAACTGAAGTTACAAGTAATACAGCTTTAATATCAATTGCATTACCTATCATCTACTCATTAGGGATGGCTTCAAATATTGATACAAACCTTATACTTATGGTTGCTACAATTTGTGCTAGTTATGCTTTTATGTTGCCTATAGCCACTCCACCAAATGCAATTGCTATGAGTAGTAAAGTTTTAACAATTAAAGATATGGCTTCATTTGGAATATTATTTAATTCTGTTGCTATTATTATGACAACAATTGTTGCTACTCTTATCTGGTAGGTTTATTTAACCTACCAAAAAATATTTAATGTAAAAATTCTTTTATTTTATGGTGGGAATCGAGCTGTGCTTTTATATCTATTCTATGTTGTTTTAAAAAAGAGATATTTTTATAAAATAGTTCAGATAATTGTTTTAAATCTTTAATCTCTAAATCAAACTCTTCAATTGATGATTCGCAAAAATATTGCTCCATCCAATCAACCAAGCTGTCAGCACGAAGTGTTGATTCAAGTGAATCAATATAACGAAGCCTTTTTAGGGCTTCTAAAGACCTATTTCGTCTTTCCATGCTTCTATTAGTCCTGTAACTACTTTTTTTACTTGAGCTATAGCATTTAGATTATTATCAACACCTGCACTAAATAGTGTTTCTATTTGATATAAATATAATCCATCTAAATAGTAAGCAACATCTCCACCATCAAAGTCAAGTATATTTCTTAACTCATCAAAAATTGCAATTGAACGATTTATATACTCAAACTTCTCTTCTATATTATCATCTTCAATAGCATTTTCAATAAATGATAGATACTTTAATAAACCTTCATAAAGCTTAAGTATCAACATATATGGATCATCAGTTGTTGCCGCTTGTTGGTTATAAACCTCTATTCCCATTCAAATCTCCAATATTTTTATAAAACTATTATATTATATATATACTTAAAGAATATTAATTGCTAAACAAATAAAGTAAAACTATTAATTACTTGATGTTGACTCAGCAATCATCATTTTTAAACCACCAAATGAAGCTTCCATTTGTGCAATTATTGCACCGTATGCTGCAAATTGTGCACCCATCATACTATATTTCTCATCTAAATTTTCTATAGCCTTCTTTTTTTCATCTTCTAAGTCTGTCTTTCTATCAGCCATATTATCACCATACATGGTTAATATACCCTCATAAGAGTTTAAATCATCTATATACTCTTTTAGCATAGTACCAACACCCTTATCTTCTGCTACACCTATAAACACTGATTTAACATCTTCAAAGTTTTCTGTTAAAGCTGCACCTAAAATTGTTTTATCTACACTTAGAGTTCCTTGAGTATCAAATGAAAAACCATAATTAAATAAACTTATATCGTCATCACCTTGCGTTGCAAATAGTGTATCTTTTATTCCAGATAACATTGATCTTAAACTTGCTTTATCCCCCATACTACTATCTGTTGCATAAAGTTCACCATTAACAAGCTCTAAAAGTTCATTATACTTTGTAACCATCTCATCAATAGCAGGGATAATATAACTATCATCTTTTTGTATAGAGATTGTAGAATCACCCACTTTTGTAGCTGTAATTTTTAAATTACCATCTACTGTTATACTATTTGATGATACATCATAAGCTACTCCATCCACCGTTGCATTTAAATTTTGAGCTACTAATGTATGATTTAAATCATCTGCAATACCATCCCCATCACTATCGTTTATAGCCAAATCAACACCTGCTTCTGTTATAGTAAGTGAGTTTTCCATACCAGAATCTGTACTTTTAATTATTAGTCTATATGTGTTGTCTCCAACTTGCTCTACAGAAGCTGTCATACCTAATGTTGCGTTAATCTCTGTTGCTAACTGATCATATGTTTTACCTTGAGTTAAAAAATCAACAGCAGTAGCAGATCCCACTTGTATAGTAAGTTTATCTGTATCACCCTGCCCCGTTGCTAAAGTTGCATCTTTATCAGCAAATGCACTTGTTTGATATACATCTTTTTGTGCCATTTGTGTAATATTTATTGAAACAGTACCCTCTGTCAAACCACCAACATCAACAGCATCAAATATCGCTGCATCTCCAGATGTAGAAGCTGTTATTTGCTCAAAAGCATTATTATCAGCACTAAATAGATCAAAAAACTTAACTGTTGCAAGAAGTTCATTTACTTTTGTTTCAATTTCACCAATCTTTTCTAGTTCAGTATCCCAATCCTCCAGCTTTGTATCTAAAGGCTCTATTTTTGACTTTTCATCCGCATCTCGTAATTTTGTAAGCAGATCTCCACTTAGTGCAGAAGCACCACCATCACTTAATGTACCTAACATACTATAATCAGCCATAATTTCCTCCTATTTTAGATTTTATCTATCTTTTCATTCCAAGAATTGTTTGCAACATCTCATCAACAATCGTAATCATTTTTGCATTTGCTTCATATGCTGCTTGAAATTTAATCAACTCCACCATCTCCGTATCTTTATCAACTTTCGTTAATTTATCATATGTCGTATTCATAGCTTCCGTTACGGCTGTTTGAGACTCTTTTTTAAAAATAATAGTTTCCCTATCATCTGCAATATCTACACGAAGTGTTTGATAAAACTTTGAAAATGATGTATTATTTTCACCTGTACCATCAAAATCAATATCATCTTTCCATTGAATTGAAGCTAAATAATCAAGTTTTTCTTGCGATAAGGTATTTACCATACTAGAATAAAATGTTAATGACTCAACTGTTCCACCTGTGAATAACCCTATATCTATTTTTTCAGCACTATCTTGATGAATCGATGAAGCATTTTCCCCATAAACATATGTTTCATCTATATTTTCTATATATGAAGCAGATAAATCAGATAAAGTCTTAGCAAACAAATCAAGTTTCTCTTTATATTGGGTAAAACTATTACTTCCAGATTCTGTTTTAATATTATCAATCATAGGAGCTAACATACCACCAGTTACAAACACCTCTTCCTCAAATATCTCTAAGCGTATATCATCTGTTCCCTCTACACTTAAATCATTATTTTTATCTAACAGTGATTTGTTTTCATTATCTATAACTAGCATCTCTCCTAAAAATTTACCTTTTTCACCATCTACAGTAGACTCTATTATTAAATATCTATCTTTATTAGGTTCAACTACATCATAATCTGAATGGTCAGGATTATTTGTTAAAACCTTATTTCCATCTTTATCAAGTTCATATGCTCCATTATATGCTACAATTTCACCATCTATGCTGGAATTATTATTTATTTTTGCTACTAATGCTCTTACTATATTATTTTCAT
>JAYEOQ010000156.1:0-11901 GCA_034723215.1 Campylobacterota bacterium
CATTATCTAATGTTACTGCTACATCTTGAGTTGCAGGGTTTGTACCCTCAATAGTTGCAGTATATGTAATTGTTCCACCAGCTTCTGTTAATGTTGGAGTTGCACTTAATACTATATTTGTATCATCTACTGTATCAGCAATAGTAGTAGTTGCCGCTGCATCTGGATCGAAAGTTATATTTTCAAAGTCACCAGCAGTAGTAGTTGTATCTTGAATTGCAGCTGTAATTTTAACATTAATAGTATCACTGTCTTTATATACATCTTCATACTCTGTAGCAGTTACTGTATCTGTTGTAGTTCCAGTAAATCCATCATAAACTCCAGCTTCATAAGCATGAATTGTAATACTTCCACCATTATCTAATGTTACTGCTACATCTTGAGTTGCAGGGTTTGTACCCTCAATAGTTGCAGTATATGTAATTGTTCCACCAGCTTCTGTTAATGTTGGAGTTGCACTTAATACTATATTTGTATCATCAATTGTCTCCACCAAAGAAGTAACATCAACAGAAGATGTATCTAAAGCTTCAAAATTACCACCAGTTGTTCCTATAATTACAGCTTCAACACTTCCGCTATCATTATACACATCTGAATAATCTTCTGTTAATTCAATTTCTGCAGAAGCTGATGTTGCACCTACTGGAATTATAATAGTATCAACCCCAATAACATCATCTGTATCACCATCTAGTAACTCTACAGTTACCTCTAATGGTGTATCTGTAACTGGATTATCAACACTCACCTCATAAGTTATTGATGTTGAATCCTCTGTAATAGTCTCTTCACTTATATTTGTTACTGTTACTGTTGTTGTATCAATTGTATCAACTATAGCCGTACTTGCATCACCATTTGTTGTGAAATCAATATTTACAAAGTTTCCATCTGTTGAGCCTGTAATAGAAACATTTATAACATCACTATCAACATAAACATCCTCAAACTCTGCCTCAGTTACTGTAACTGATGTTGAACCTGATGTTGTTCCTGCTGCTATTGTTATCGTTTCACCATTACTTAGTGTTACTATCATATCACTTTGAGGAGTATTATTTACAGTTACTGTATAAACTATTATTCCACCATCTTCTGTTAATTGTGGTGTTGCAGTTAATGTAAGTACTGCATCACCTAGTTGGGCTACATCATCAACAATCTCAACTGTAGGATCCGTAAAAGTGGCATCCCTAAGATCAGTAGTAATATCTGTCTCATCACCTGTTCTATCACTAAATCTACCCACTAAAGTATCAACTTCAGCATCACCTGCAGCTGGTGCTTCAGCATCATCAAAACTCTCTGCATCAGTTATAGTTTCATCTTCAGTAGCTGCAGCAGCTAACTCTTCATCACTATATGTAGCATCCAGCATCAACGCTTCCTCTATATCTTGAGGTTCAACAACGCTATCTGATGCTAACTCTACAGGGAGTATTGTATCATCCAATAAAAGCTGATTATTTGATAGTACAGAGATCTCTTTGCCACTACCCTCAACAGAAAGTTTTAAAACATCACCAACAGAGTTAGAGCTGTCACCAACAACTACCTCACCTAAAAATAGCTCATCTCCAACTTTCAATAATCGTGTCTCTCCACCACTATCTTTTGCATAAAATAAACCACTAACTTCACTAATATTTCCAATAACCTGTGCCATAATCTACTCCTACTTCTCAGTTTTATTTTTTAATTATAGATAATAGTTATGTTAAAAGTGTGTCTAACAAAAACTATTACCTATACTGTTAATTTATTGTACAACTTAATTTTGGATATTACAATTGTACTTTGGTACTAATTTAAGAATTTTTTTTGTTATTTAATAGGGAATTAATTAAAAAGTATCTATTTAAGAAGAAGATTTATTTGGATATATTTTATTATTATTTGAGATTGTATATACCAACTCATAGGAGAGTTGGTATATAGCTTAAAAGATAGTTATTATACTATCTCCTCTACAACAGTATCTTGTATATTTAATACTACTGTTTGATCTAAACTACCATCGTGGTAAGTACCTTGGTACTGATTATATGTTACTCCATCTATGGTGTCTATTCCTGTTTGAGTCCATCCACTATCGTTTGATAAAACTCTATCTGCAGAATCCCCCAATATATTTAATACATTAGTATCATCTGTAACATCAAAGACACTTTGTATTGTAACATTTTGAACGGTCGTATCGGTATCACCCCTTAAATCTACATTTTCAATATCTGTTACAACTGCGTTGGATAAAGTTGAAAAATCTAATTCTGAACTACCATCAACAATTAAAGTATCATTTTGTACCCCACCATCGATAATACTATCAGACTCATACTCAATCACACCATCCTCATCAAAAGTGATCTCAATATCTCCTGATGCAATATCTAAATCTGAATCTGTAACATCAACTGCTACATTTATTGAATGTGGCACTCCGGCAACCTCTGAACTTATAGTTGCATCCATACTGGCAATAGAATATTCACCACCACTAGCTGTAAAGACAACAGAATCAAACTGGTCACCAGTGATATCATCAGAGGTGACCTCTACTTGGGCAACTGCATTGGTACCTTCATTCTTGACAGTACCTGTTACTGAACCTGTACCAACAGGATCTCCATTATTATAAGCTGTCCAAACTGCTGTATCACTAGTACTAATTGCTGTCAATCCAAATGTAGCAGTCTGTAGATCTAGAGTTTGAGATTCACTATTTTCAAAGGTCAGCTTAAGTTCTTCCCCAACAGCTATAGTAGAGTTTGCAATACCCATATCAATATTATTATAATTCACATCTTCTAAGTTATTATTATCTGTAGCAATAATATGTAAATACTCACTATCATCAGAATCTGTAATTGGCAGACTAAATGTAACAACTGGTCCAATTCCACCACCTTCGGGTAAATTTGCCTTATCAATTATATTCTCTACAGTGTATGCAACTCCATCAAGCTTTCCACCTATTAGAATTGTATAAGTTCCGGTATACTCTGCACCACTCATATCCGGAGTTAATGTGAAAATTGCATCACCGGTTGTAGTGGCATCTATATATTGATAAGCAGTAACAGAACCAGCAGTACCACCAACCGTTGGAAGATATACTAAATTGTAACTATCATCACCTACTGTTGAAGTTAATAGATTATCATTTGTATCTATAGCAAAACCATCCCTATTAACCTCTGGCTTTAATACAATACCTATTGGATTATCTGCGCCAGATTCAATATTTAAATCAACACCACTTATCATATTTCCAATCTCATTTGTAAGAATTGAATTAAGAGGATTTGTTATTGTTGGCACATCATCAGCTATTGCTACATCTATTGTTATAGTTTTAGAAGTGGTCCCATTGTTGGCAACTATATCTAAATTAAGAGTAACAATATCTTCACTTACTGCATCTTGATGATCAACAGCATCTTTTAATTCAAAAGTATAAGATAATCCATCAGAAGCTAAAGTTGCTCTAAATATTTCATTTCCTTCGACACTTCCAATAATAATTTGTCCATCATCACTTGTAATTAAAATTATCCTTTCTCCACCCGCAGTAAGTGTAGTAGTTTGATCATTTGCAAATACTATTGCAGTAGCACCAAGTAAAGTTATTGTACCTGTATCACTACTTTGATTTATCACACCATCTGTATCTGGATTTGTATTATTTCCAATGGCATCTTCATCAACTTCAACATTTTGTGCAGATAGTTCAATTCTACTATCTTCTATAACTGGCACTGGGATATCATCTAAAACTACAACAGGTTCTAATGGCGCTATAACTTCTGCGAGAACATCTTCCTCCACAGTAACCCTTTCATCATTAAATGAAGCATCTCTAAGATCAGTAGTTATATCAGTTTCTTGTGCTGTTCTATCACTAAATCTACCCTCTAAAGCATCAACTTCAGCATCACCAGCAGCAGGCGCTTCAAGGTTTTCAAAATCTTCAATTTTTGCTTCTACTAGTGTATCATCAAGTAAAAGTTGATCATAAGCCAAAACCGAAAAATCTTTTCCATCTACTGAAAATTTTAAAGAATCATCAACAGAGTTAGCATTATCTCCAACTATCATCTCATCTATAAATAGCTCATCCCCAACTTTTAATACCCTACTACTTTCAATAGTATCTTTTGCATAAAATAAACCACTAACTTCACTAACTTTTCCAATAACCTGCGCCATAATATACTCCTAATAATTTTTATATATGTTCATTGTACTGCTAATATTTAAATATTTCAATTGTACTTCGGTACAAATTTAGAAATTTTTATTATTATTTATTAAAAAGCAATGCCAATGCAAGACGATTTGAAACACCAACCTTATCATAGATATTTTTCGTATGTGCCTTTACTGTTCGTATAGTTATATCAAGACTTTGTGCAATCTCTTTATTTGCCTTTCCATTTTTTATACAAAGAGCAACCTCTTTTTCTCTTTGACTTAGTTTACTTAATATCTCATCATCAGTTGAGTTTGAATCTGATTTATCTCTTAATCTAAAAACCATCTCATCTATAAAATCTGGATATAACCAAACATTGCCATCAAGTATAACTTTTACAGCCTCATTTAAATGGATATCATCCATCATAAGAGTTCCATACCCTTTTACACCAATATCTAATATTTTTTTTGTATTTTCAAATTCTGGATTTGAATCTAACACCATCACTGATGCTCCTGCTTCAGCTAAAGGTTTTAAAAATAACACTGGCTCACCACCACATGATAAAAGATCAACTATCACAACCGATCTCTCTTTTATAACCTCTTTATATAAAGACTCCTCACTATTCATAATAACAAGGTCAAAATCGCTAAGTGAGTTTTTCCATCTATCTAAAAGGTTATCATCATTTGAAAATAGTAGTATATTCATCTTATCTCTCCGTAAATGTATATTGTTTTGCTCTAAGTATTGGTTTTAAGATATAATCCATAATCGTTTTCTTTCCAGTTAATATATCTATACTTACAATCATCCCTGGCATAATTGGTAACTTATGCTCATTCTTAACTAAATAGTTTTTATCTGTTTTAATAAGAACTTTATAAAAACTATTTTCATCTCTGTCAACTTCAGTATCAGCACTAATCTTTATAACTTTCCCATCAAGTCCGCCATATATAGCAAAATCATAAGCTGTAAACTTCACCTTAGCAGCTTGTCCAGAAAATAAGAATGCAATATCAGAAGGCTTAACCTTAGCTTCAACAAGCAATGAATCATCAGTAGGAACTATCTCAACTAAATCAGCACCAGGCTGGATTACACCACCAATTGTATTAAAGAAAACTCTTTGAATAATCCCATTTGTTGTAGCATATACATTTTTTCTATCAACCTCATCTTTTAAGCCATGCATATTTGATATAACACGCTCTAGCTCTGCAAGGGCTTTGTTTAACTCCTCTTGAGCTAAAGAGATAAAGATTTTATCTGCTTCAACTATTGTATTTTTTACTTCACTTATTGAAGAGACATACCTAGGGATTGAATTTTTTGTAAATTTCAACTCTTTTTCAATATTATTCATATCTCTTTGAAGTTTTAGATAATCAACCTTTGACCTAATCCCTTTTGCAACCAAAGGTTTTGACATCTCAACCTCTTCATTAATCAATTTTAATTCATTTTGTAAATATTTTATAGATATTCTTGCCTCTGCTAAACTATTCTTTTTCTGAACTAATTGCTCTTTTAAGATATTTATTTTTGAAGTTTGTGAATCTTGATTGTTATTGTATAGTTTTCTCTCTTGTGCAACATATACTAAAAAATCACCATCTTGATTTTTATCCATAACAAATGACTTATTATTTGATTCAGCTGTTAGTCGTACAATTCTAGCTTTTAATTCTAATGATTTTAGATAATTACTCTCATATGAAGATTGTGATTTTTGATTTCCAATTTTTATTAAAATATCACCAGCTTTTACAAAATCACCTTCTGAAACCAATATCTCTTTTACTATACCACCCTCAAGATTTTGTATCATTTGGTTTTCACTACTTGGGATGATTTTACCTTGACCTCTTACAATCTCATCAATTTCAGTAATAGATGCCCATGATATTAAAGCTATAATAATAACTATCCAAAACCAAAGTAAGATACTTGTTTTTTTAGGGGTATTTTCCAAAACAGCAGAACTTAGACTTCTCATATATGCATAATCATCTTCACTGTATCTGTATTTAGTAGTTTTACCCATTTTTCATACTCCCTTTTAAACTTGCCAACACTGCCTCTTTTTTACCATCTAAATGAACTTTTCCTTCATCTATAACAATAACCCTATCAACTAATTTTAAAAGTGTTAATTTTTGTGTAATAAAGATTGTTGTTTTTTCTTTTAAATATCCATCTAAATTTCTCAAAAGTTTTTGTTCTGATAGTTGATCCATAGCACTAGTAGGCTCATCAAAAATCATAATAGGCTGATCTAACAACACTGCTCTAGCTATCCCTATACTTTGTACTTGACCACCAGATAAACCTATTCCACCTTCACCTATTGGCATCTCATAACCTCTAGGATGTTTCCTCACAAAATTTTCAACTTCACTTATTTTTGCAGCTTTTAACATCTGCTCATCTGTTGCATATGACGCTTTAAAGGTGATATTATCTTTAACTGTTCCACTAAACAGTGAAACTTGTTGCGAGGTATAACCTATATGTTTACGAAGATCAGCTGGATCTATTTGATTTATATCAATACCATCAATAAATATAATTCCACTATCTGGCTCATATAATTTTAATATCAACTTTACAATACTACTTTTACCAGAACCCATACGACCTACAATAGCAATATGCTCATGTGCATTTATAGTAAATGAAACATTATTTAAAGCAGGTATTTCACTATTTGGATATGTAAAAGTCACATTTTGGAACTCTATTTTTCCTTTAAAATCAGGTCTGCTTACAAACTCTTTATTATTAGGTCTTTCAACTGGCATAGATACTATCTCATTTAAAACATCATAAGATGCTTTTGCATCATTGTAGTTTGTTATCATAGCTGCTGCTTGACCCATAGGTGCAACTGTTCTTGACGCTAAAATAACAGAAGCGATAAGTCCACCCATTGTAAGTTCAAAATCTTGAATTAGATAAACGCCATATATTATAATCGAAACAGTATTTAACTGAATCAACAACCCTGTAATAGTTGGAATTGAAGAGGATAATATTCTAGTATGGAGACTCTTTTTAGCAATCTCTCCACTAGCTTCCTCCCAAGACCATTGCTTATTTCCAAAAATACCTATAGATTTTAATGTCTCAATATTATTTAATGTCTCAATCAATATTGAGTTCTTTTTTGCAGATGCACTATGTGTATCTTTAATACTATTTTGTAGTGGGTATTTTATAACCAAAGCATATATTAGTATTAAAAAGATTGTTACAAGTGGAATAAGTACCATAGTACCACCTATATAATATATAACAAATAAGAATATTATAGAAAATGGTAAATCAATCATAGCTATCAAAGTAGCGTTTGTTAAAAATGACCTAATAGAATCAAAATCTCTTAGATTACTAGCAAAAGCTCCAACAGAATTTGGACGAACAGCCATCTTTAAATCTAAAACTTTTTCAAACAATATAGATGACATAATCACATCACTTTTCTTAGCTGCTATCTCTATCATATAGGTACGGGTAAATTTCAAAAAAGTATCTATTACATATATTGTTATAACACCAATTGCAAAAAACCATAATGTCTCTGTAGCATTATTTGGTATTACCCTATCGTATACACTCATTGTAAACATTGGGGATGCTAAAACAAATAGATTTATTATAATTGAGGCAAATATCACATCTTTGTAGATACTAGTAGATAATTTTATTGTACTCCAAAACCAATGCTTTTGATCTACATCTAAAGTTTTATTTTTACTAGTTGTAGTATCAAAACTTTTTTTCAGCATAATAGAGTAGCCTAAATATTCATGCTCTATTTGTTCAATATCATGCCAAGTCTCTACTATTTCATTATCAAAAGTTGTAACAATTTTTAACTGAGATTTATCATCGGAAAAAGAATCTAAAATACAAGCCTTATGATCTTTTAAAACTAATATTAAAGGTAACTGTAAAGGTGAAATTTCACTTAGCTTTCTTTGTATAATTTTTGTTTTCAATCCAGCATGTTCAGCAGCACGAGAAAAAAGACCCTTAGAGTGTCCAATTGTAAATAAATCAGGTGTATCTTTCCCCTGTTCTACTGGTAAGTTTACAACTAAAGCCTCTTTTGAAAAAGGCTTATGATAAACTTTTGTATAGATTACTAAACAATCTAAAAGTGACTCTAGTTCACTACTGTATTTTAATTTCTCTTCCATTTTAAATCACACTTTACTTCAATGAAGTTTTATAAAATTCTCGGTGTTTTTCTATATCCATAATATACGGTTTATGTAATAATACCTTTAATGAAAAGCTTTTTAGTACAGCAGAAGCCTCCTCTTTTGTATCAAATGCTCCATATAATACTTTTATTTTATCAGTATTTGGAAACCTATACATAAATGAATTTTGATCAAAGTTATTTCTTTCTAAAAATGCTTTTGCATCTTCTATACTGCTGTATGTTGATAAAGATATTGTATATTTAGCTGTTTTACTATTTAAAAATTCCTTTTTAAAACTATCAAACACTTGAGAAGATTCTACAAGTTTTAAATCACTTTTTTCCTCAACTCTTTGAATACAACCAAACTTAGTAACCTCAGCAGGACTAAGTGAACTATCACATAGATCATACCTATCATCAATTTTATCTGTATCTAAATCTCTATTAAGCTCTTCATCAATAACATAAGCATCAGATTTTTTATCACCTAAATTTACAGGAGAATAGTAGCTATTAGAAGCAGCAAAAACTTTATTTACCATCTCACCTAAGGCATCTAAGATTCTATATTTAGAAAATAACCAATCGTGATTTGCAGTTATTGTTTTAATCTCTGCAGTTATATAATCATCTTGTGCTGTCAAAAGGTCTAGTAGTGTTTTTTGCCCTGTATTAAACTCTTCTCTATAAAGATCTAATGTATTTTTACTATCTTGTGCATAAGAGTTAAGAAATACTAACTGTTTCTCTATCATAGTATATGCAGACCAAGATAACTGAAGCCCCTCTATTACTTGTCTTTTTATATCTTTTTGAATCTCAAACTCTTGATGGATAAGAGACTTGTTTTTTTGAATATTTGCCTTATCTGCTCCACCACCATATAGATTGTAGCTTAATACAAACATTGCACTGCTTTGTCTTCCTGATCCTTTATTTCCATTTATATCATTATCAAAAGTATGATCTAAAACTAAATCTAAAGTTGGTAAATAACCAGTTTGAGACTCTTTAAAAAGCATTTTTGCAGCTTGTAAGTTAAACTCTGTAACTTTTAAAGATGGATTGTTTTGAACTGCATACTGTGATGCTTCATCTAAATCTTTAGGTAAACCTGCACTAAATACTGGAAGTTCTAAATCTTTATAACTTATATTTCTACCTAAAATTCTACCTAGATTAAACTCTGAATCCATAAGGTTATTTTTTTGTGTTAGCATATTAAACTGTGCTAACTGTAACGATGAAGCAACTTTTTTTACATCTGACAATGTTCCAAATCCAGAATCATATACATCTTGAATCTTACTGTATATATCTTGTGTAATTCTAACATTTTCCTCTTCTGCATTTAAAAGTGCTTTATTTTTAAGTACTGTGATATATTGTTTTACAAGATTAAAAGCGACATCATTTGCTTGCTCCACATAGTTATGTGATGCAGCTAAAATTCTGGCTTTTTGATAATTTACTCTATCTTTTGTAGCAAAACCATTATATATATTTTGAGTAACTGTTAAAGAGTGTACATATGTATAATATGCAGAATCCTTTTCAATATCACCAGTTGAACGAACATCTTCATACCCAACTTTAGATAATAGATCAACACTTGGAAGATATGCAGCCTCTGCAATATTTAAATCCTCAACTGTCTTTCTATAATTTTTAAGTCTTTCAGTTATTAGAGGGTTTGTATTTAAAACCTCTTCAACTGCATTTTCTAAAGTCAAAGCATCTATACTCGTTACTATTAAACTTGTTGCTACGATTGCACTAAATAACTTTTTCATTACAAAATCCTTTATTTATCTTTTAAAATAACAGCTTGAACTCTTCTGTTTTTTGCAAAATTTTCAACTGTACCATCTTCTATCACCAACAATTGTTTCTCACCGTAACCAAGATATTTTAATCTATCCTTTGAGATACCAGTAGAAACTAATGCATCGTAAACCGCTTTTGCTCTACGCTCTGAAAGTTTTTGATTATATTTATCTGTACCTCTACTATCTGTATGTCCTTGAATCTCAACATTTAGCTTTTTTGGTTCATCCATAAAAATTGAAAATTCTTTAATAACACCCATTGAATCTTCTGTAAGAACAGATGAATCAAATTCAAAATTTACATGTAGTGTATAACTTATAGTACACCCATCCTCATCAACCTCATATCTTAAATCTGAATCAGGACATTTATCTCTATCATTAGTTACACCATCTCTATCATCATCATTTGGGAATAATGAAACTTCAGTAACAGCTTCAGCTTTTTGAGAAAATACTAAATCTTCATCTACAACAGGCACTGCCGGTAAAGGGTTTGCTTCGTATCCAAAAGGGATAAGTACACCAAAAGTGTATATAAACTGATTTTCATCCTCATCAAAAGTTGTAAGATGTTTTATCTCTGCAAATAGTCCAGCATCATCATTTATCAAGTATTTAGCACCAATACCATAGTTAAAACCAAGCATATCATCAGCATCTGCCAACTCTTTATTTATATCTAAGTATGATAAACCTGCTGTAATATAAGACTGAATATCGCCTTTTTCGTAGTAGTAATATTCTGCATTTAATGCAAATATATTAACAAATGTTGAACCCAAATCATTCTCATAGTCAAAAATCTTTCTTTTGAATGAGAAGTTTGCCATATATTTATTGTTGATTTTTTTAGCAAAATCAACACCATAAGTGTAACCATTGTCTAAACTGTGGCTATTCTCAAACACCACTCCACTAACATTCGGTCTCACCTCATACTCTGGTATTTTTGCTCCATATAATGAAACCAAACCTAACACTGTTAAAATCATAAACTTTTTCATTGTAAATCCTTCTATTTTTATAAGTAAAACCCTTTTATACTACTATGATATTATTAAGTTGTGTTAAAAGTGTGTTATTCTAGATTTTTCTATCCATTTAATTCATGTAACTCTTTAAATAAAAATGCTTCCATAATATCTTCAACATATAGTTGCATAGGAGCTACTAAAACAGCTGTACCTTGCTCCATAAAAGGCCATACATACTCAGCATTATTTTTTATAATAACTACATCAATCCAATCAGTAATCTCCTCTTTTGTAGCAAAAAATTCTGACTTATGAACTCTACCTTCTGAAAAATCCTGTAGTAACCAATATTTAGCCTCATCAAGTAATGTTATTTGTGCTTCATCAACATCTTCATTACTATCAACTGGTATTAAAATATTCATATTATTATCCTAGTATTAAATTAAATATTATTATAGAAAATAAAAATAAATTGGTGCTTATAAATTGAATTAAAATTGTATTTTTTAAGTTTTTATTGAAAATTTTAAGTTGGATGATTTAATTTTAGTAAAATTGTAAGTACTCCTCCCAGATACCTAAACACACCAAAGATAAAAGTTCCTTGCTGTATTCCTACCCTGGGGAGTTGCCTTTAAAAATGATTGTAAAGGTCTAAGAGAAGCA
>JAYEOQ010000157.1:0-2381 GCA_034723215.1 Campylobacterota bacterium
TTATATAAAGTTTAGTATCTATTTTTTCTTTTAACATTTGAAATGTTTTAGTTTCTGCTATTTGAAAATCAGACAATTGTATAGTCTCCATTCTTCACATCATCAAAACCATTTTTTAAGTTTTTGACCAAAATATCATCTTTTAATATCTCATCCATCTCACTATTGTCAATATACTGAGAAGAGGTTAAATACTGTGTAGTAGCAAATTCTATAAAATTTGAAATATTTCTCTTTTGACCTTCGGCTGCTAATTTTATCATTTGATAAACTGAATCATCTACTCTCATTGTTACTGTTTTCATTTTAAAACCTTTATTGAATTTATTATATTTATATTGTATTCAATTTTATTCAAAATGTCAACTCAGGCTTATTATGAATATATAATTAATCTACTTTATTCCTTTTCTCTATAACTTTAGTTTTAACAACAGATTTCATAGTAAAATAATATTTATCATCATTTATAGCGTTAAATTCATATTCTATCTCATCTGATACTTTAGCAATTTCATACATACCAATACCACCACCTTTTTCATGTGTATTTTGTCCTGACTTTCTTAACTCTCTATACCTTTTTTTGATACCTGCCTTATCTAAATCTTGAATTTCAATAAGTTTTGGTTCTATTTTTTCTTTATCTTCAGTTGAGACTATATTTGTTGCGATTATCTCATAGTATTCATTATTGAAATTTTGTACCTTTATTTCTCCTGCTGGTACTATTTGTCTTGAATCTTTTTCTTCATTTTTAGAGTAGTTCATCATATTTTGGCAATATTCTATTGTGATTGTTGATACTGTCCCCATCATACCCATATTTTCTATTTTAGCTTCAATATTCTCAATTGCTGCTGCTATAACATTTTGAGTCATTACACCTTCATATTTTACTATCTCTTCTGATATATCTTCTTTAAATTCAGATTGTTTTCCAATCTCAAATGCTATTACAGTCATATCATCATTTCTATCGTTATTAGGAATTGTATTTTCATACTCCAACATCTGCATTTGGAATATTGTTTGAAGTTCTGCCATAGGTGATTTATGATGTTCTTTTATGATATTTGTAAATCTTTTTTTACCAAATGGGAAGTCTTTTTCACCACCATTTTGATCTAGATATCCATCTGTTGTACAATAGAACTTCATCCCCTCTTTTACAGGAATTATTGTTTCTTTATATTCATAGTCCATAGCACATTTTTTATATCCTACACTATATCTTGTACCTTTTACAGTTTGAAACTCTTGATTTTCATCCATATAAAACAATGGTGTTTCAGCACCTGCAAATTTAAGAATTTGTGTTCTTCTATTATAGTAGATGATTCCACCATCCCATCCTGCGTTTGATAAACTATCTTTTGTTTCTTGTTTCAAAAGTTTTTTCATAGTATTATTAAAATATCCCATAATTATTGCAGGACTTATCTCAAACTCTGGGTGTTTCTTTAGATTTGAAACAATCTCTCGCTCAATTGCTTTAACTATCATAGTTACAAAAGCCCCAGGTACTCCATGACCAGTACAATCTATAAAAAATAGTAAACATTCATCTTTATGTCTAAGTTGGCTAAATAGCCATATATCTCCACCAACTGTATCTTTAGGTACCCATGTCACAAAATGATCTTTAAAGAAAGATTCCATTATCCCTTTTTCTGGTATTAACGCACCTTGTATCATTGAGGCATATTCTATAGATTCTCTTGTGTGTTTATGGGTTGCTTCTATCTCTTTTTGTGCTTTTTCCATCTTTGTGATATCTGTAAAAATTGCAGTTTTTAACTCGTGCCCTTTTATTATTAATTTTTCAGATGTAATTGTAAATATATACTCTTTTTCATTTTGTATTATCATAGTTTTATGAACTTGATGGGGTCTATTATTTACATAATCAAGCCATTTTTCATCACCCATTGTTTTTTGGATATATTCTTTAGGTGCAGTTGTATCAAAAGTATCACAGATACAGTTTCCAAATTTTTCTATAAATTCATCAGTATCTTTTACTTCAAAGAAATCATAAAATGCTTTATTTGCTGTTTTTAAGCATTTTCCATCTGATGTTATTACAAAATTCTCTTGTGAATCCATAATAGTATTTATAAAGTTTTTTTCATCTGCAAGTTCAACAAAAAGTTCATTTTGTTTTCTCTCTGCAATTTTTACAATTCTAAGTTGTTTTTTTAAGTCTTTTGTTTGCTCTTCAACTTTCTTTTCAAGATTTTGGGTTAAATTCTCAACCTCTTTTTTAGAAGTGATGTCTTGTCTTATTGCACTATATCCACAAATTTTATCTGCATCGTGACACTCTGGAGTTATGATAACATCAACCCAATAATATCCACCATCTTTTTTTCTATTTT
>JAYEOQ010000158.1:0-2378 GCA_034723215.1 Campylobacterota bacterium
GATTTTTTAATTATCGTAACATCAGATAGTAATAATAAATAAAGAATATGATATAATATTTTAAATTTATATTATTATAAGGAAAAGTTATTGGAACATAAGTATGCAGACTATAAAGATGTCGATCAAGAATTATTACAAAAAGATATTGATGCTATAAAAGAATCTATAGGTGATCCTACTCAAGAGGATTTTGATCACCTATTAAAATTAGAGATGTGGGGAAGAGCCTTCACATTTGGTGGTTTTTTTATGATATTTATTATTGTTGGATTTGAATCATCAGCAGAATTTAGTGGTTTTTGGTTTTGGTTTTTATCAGTTTTAGCTGCAGTTTCTATTGGTATAGGAAATGTTGCAAGATGGGCTGATGTAACACATCCTATTTTACATGGTGCTTATGATAAAGTTCCAAATATACCATATAGGTATACAAAAAAAGGTTTTGCTAGTGGAAATAGAAGATATATCGATTGGCTAGATTGGATTAAACCTGACGCTTGGATGTTTGAGCATAATATTATGCATCATTACCATTTGGGTGAGCCAGATGATCCTGATAATGTGGAGAAAAATATGGTTTGGTTGCATGATTCAAAAATCCCTATGTTTTTTAAGTATGCTTTTGTATATGTTTTTGCTGCTGTATGGAAACTTGCATACTATGCCCCTAATACACTTAGAATTTTAGGAAATAAAGAGAAAAGAAAAAATAATGAACCAGAAACAATGGAATATGAGATAAGTCCATTGAAGCCAAATGGTTTAAAGCTATGGAAAGATTATATTTTACCATATGGTATTGTTAACTTTATATTTTTACCGCTTTTATTTTTTCCTTTAGGTATGGATGCTATTATCACTGCATTTATTATTATAGTTATGGGAGAGATCTATGCAAATTTTCATTCATTTGCAGTGATTACACCAAACCATTCAGCTGATGATATTTATCAATTCTCTACACCTCATAAAACTCAAGGTGAGTACTACTTAAGACAAATTATGGGAAGTGTTAATTATAACACAGGTTCAGACTTTATAGATTTTTGCCATGGGTTTTTAAACTATCAAGTGGAGCATCATATTTTTCCAGATAGAACTCACTTCTTTTATCAAAAATCTCAACCAATTATTAAAGAGATTTGTAAAAAACACAATTTAGAATATAGACAAGAGAGTGTTTTCAAAAGATTTTTTATGACAGTTGAACTTATGGTTGGTAAAACAAAAGTTCTTAGAGTAGAGGGTGTTTAAGACAACTTTACTTAAAATAAAAGATATTTAATAAAAAAGATGGCAATTTGCAATCTTTTTTTATTATCTAAAAAAATTACAGTATAATCTTTTTATGAAACCAACACAACAACAAAATGATATTTTAGAAGCTGTTAAAAAATATAAAAGTATAAAAATAAATGCTTTTGCAGGAACTGGTAAAACTAGTACATTACAACTTATTGCCAATGAGTATAAAACAAAAAAAATATTGTATCTTGCATTTAACAGTAGTATAAAAAATGAAGCTACTGGATTATTCCCAAATAATACATCTGTTAAAACAACACACGGTTTAGCTTTTGGTGCAATTAAAAAACATACAAATATCGACCTGTCAAATATTGTAAACTATAGAGCTATAGATATATCAAAAGAGTTTAGTGTTACTTACAACCAAGCAGTAGGGGCATTGAAAATATTTGAAAACTTTTGTAACAATAGAAAACAAGAGATAGGAAAAGATGATATTGAACATAAAACAGCACAAAATATGTTTAATAATATGCTTATAAATAAACTAAAACCTACTCATGGATTTTATCTGAAGTATTATTATTTGCTTATATCTACACAACAAATACCTCAATTTAATTATGATATTGTGATGCTAGATGAAGCACAAGATACAAATGAAGTGACATTGGGGATATTTGAAGCATTAAACTCTAAGACAAAAATATATGTAGGTGATGAACATCAGCAGATATACTCTTTTAGAGGAAGTAAAAATGCCCTTGATAAGATAAACACTGATAAAAAACTATATCTATCTTGTAGTTTTAGATTTAATGATAATATAGCATCTTTTGCAAATATCTTATTAAAAAATTTTAAAAATGAAAAAGTAAAAATAGATACAATTAAAAATGATGATAATAGTATAAATTCCAATGGATATATATCAAGAACAAATGCAACTCTTATAGCAACAATAGCTAAAAGGATAGAGGATAGAAAACCATTTGTAACTGTGCGAGACCCAAATGAGATATTTAACCTTACTATTGAAGTTTATCATCTTTTAAATGATGATAAATCTAAAATTAAAAGAAATAGATTTTTAAAAGATTTTGATAGTGAAGATGATATATTGGAGT
>JAYEOQ010000159.1:0-2366 GCA_034723215.1 Campylobacterota bacterium
GCTATAGATGCTGCTATTAAAAAAGCTATGGCAGAAGGTTATAGAACAGGTGATTTAGCTGCTTTTGATTGTAAAGAGCTTGTAAATACTCAACAAATGGGTGATATAATCGCTTCAAATATATAATAAATATATAAATAAAAAGAAAGATAGTATTAACTATCTTTCTTTTGTATAATTCTCTTTTTTATCACTACTATCTAACTCTTGTCCTATCTCTTTATATCTTGAAAAATAGTATTGGATAAAATTATCAATGTTAGAGTTTGTTGATGTGTAGTATTTCCCTTTTTTAATAGCATAGTTTTCTAAAAATAGCGTAGCATCTTTTTTATTTAAATAATGAGTTGCTAATAAACTATAAGTATCAATATACCATTTTTTTAAAGTATCCATTCTGTTTGGTTCTTGGTTTATTGTTAATTGGTTTGTTTCTTCATCCCATACTAAAACTTTTGATTCAAACAATCCAAAAAGATGTATCATCCCCTCACAATAATATGGTAAAACTTCATCAACTTCCATCCAACCAATAAGACCAATTGCTCTTTTAATAGTATCTGTTAATACAAACTCTTCAAGCTCTTTCTCATCACTACTTTCATCTAAGAAAAATGATACAAGTCCACCAGTAGTAGCTTTAAACTCTTCAATATTTTTAAAATTAGCAGTTTTGTTCATAATAGTTTCAGTCTCTTCATCACACCATAAAATATGACCAAATTCATGACCTATAGTTGTGATATCATATACTTGATGCCATTTTTTAGTTTCATTAAATAAAAACTTTCTATCTTTAGTTAAAATCTCTTGACCAAGTATCTCTTTTGTAAGTTGTAAAAATGGTTTTGCTCTTTGACCTTGAAGAATCTCATCACTAAATGCAAATATTTTTTTACCCTCTTCTTTTGAAACAATTTCATCATTTGGTACAACTTGTGCTGAAAAAAGTCCATTAAATTCTGCACCAAAAAATAGGGCAGGGCGACCAAGATGAAGTTGAACTTTATCTAAGCTTTTTAGTGAAAAATCATAAATATTTTTATGTTCATCTGTTTGATTAGTTGTTTTAAAAACTTTTTCAAACATAGATTTTATTTTTTCAACCCTTTGATTGTTGTTTTGTAAAGATGGATTAGTAAGTCTTATATCCCACTCTAATGCAACTGCTTTTCTAAAATGATCCTCATAGTACTCTAGTGGGTGTCCTATTTGAATAGGTGTAGTTAGTTTCATCCATGATCTATCTACATCTGCCCATTTTGATACTAACTCATTTGTCCTTTTTTCTGCAAGAGCTGTTATGATTGATTGGATATATTGTACATATTCCCATTTTTGATTATAAACTTCATCTTCTAGTTCAATAATATTATCAGCAAACTCTTCAAGTGCATCTATTACAGATGTTACCTCTTTTTTAAAAGCTGTTATGTAAGCTTCACTTTTATACTCCCCTTTATTTTCAACCAACATAGAGTAACTTCTATCAGCAATAGCACCATCATGCCCTAAATCAAACAGTTCATTTGATTCTAAAAAGTCCATCACTTTTTCATTATCGCCATCAAATTTACTTAGTAAATCTTTATTTACACCATTTATAATTAGTTTAGTCCATGAAGTTTGCCATTTTGTAAACTCAAGACCTACACTATATACGCCTTTAAATATCTCTTGATAAAAAGGTGTTAAAAGATTATTAGAAGTTATATATTCAACTGTATTATGATGAATATCTAGCCAATACTCTTTTGCAAATTGATAAGCTTTCTCTTGTAGTTCAATAATCTCATCATCAGTTTTATTTAATTTTTTAAGAGTTTGAACAAGTCCATCATCTCTTAGATTTACAACTCTGGTGATTAGTGGTAATTTTAAATCATCAGTAAGTTCCAAATCCAAATATATTGCAAAATCTTTAATAAGAGTAAGTTTATCATCTTGTGATGTTTCTAAATATTCATATAATTTATTTATCTCTGCTTTTTTTGTAGATATAAAATTGTATATTTTTTGAATATCATTTAAAAATTCTTGTTTTGTCATAGTTGTACCTTATTAATTTTAGAAATAAAAAAAGGCTCAAAAAATGAGCCTTTTTTGTAGTTAGTTTTAGTTTTATTTTGTATAAAATCCATTTTCATATAATGCATCGATTAGCTCTTTTACACTACCAACAGATTTAGCAAATTTTCTATCTTGGTCATCATTTAAATTTGCTTCAATAACTTTTTCAGCACCATTAGCACCAATCATAACTGGAACACCACTTACTGTATCTGTATATCCATATTCACCATCAAGCATAACTGCACAAGGGTAAATTTGTTTTTTATCAGATAAAACAGCTTCAACCATTAATG
>JAYEOQ010000160.1:0-2357 GCA_034723215.1 Campylobacterota bacterium
AACAAAATCATAAGAGAATATAGGATATATAAAGATGGCAAAAGGTAAAAAAACAACAATAAAAGAGATTAAAAGAATCGATGATAAAATTATTCAAATAAATGGAAAAGAGTATGTGATAATAGAAGATGAAAAAGATATAGAAACAGCAATAACTATGAAAATATCTTCACACGGAAACAGAATACTTAGATTTGAAGATACAACAAAAAAAGCAACTATCGATCTAAAAAGAGATATAAATATTTTTAAATACACTTTTACAGATTCTCATCGTGCATCAAGATTTAAAAAAACTCGTGAAAAAACTATCGTAACACCAAGTGATAAGATTGAGAAAATGGACAAAGCTATCTCATATATAAATGCTAGAGAGATAATTGCTAGTTATACATCAAAAGATAGCCCAACTTATGACAAACAATCTGGAATAACAACTTTTTATGTTTCTATAGAGATTGAATAAGATTTTATTTTAGATGAAAAAAGATACAACAAAAAAACAATTACACCCTAGAAACCCACATAACAGTAGATATGATTTTGATAAACTTACAAAAAGTTTTCCAGATTTAAAACAGTTTGTGGCTTTAAATAAATATGATGATTTATCTATAGATTTTGCAAATCCAAAAGCTGTTTTAGCATTAAACAAATCACTTCTTGCACACTACTATGAGATTGAAAATTGGGAGATACCTGAAGATTATCTTGTACCACCTATCCCTGGACGAGCTGACTATATCCACTATATAGCAGACCTATTAGCTAAATCAAACAATGGAAAAATACCAACAAAAAATATAAAAGCATTAGATGTTGGTATTGGTGCAAATTGTATCTATCCTATTATTGGCTCATACTCTTACTCTTGGGAATTTGTAGGGAGTGATATAGATGAAGATGCACTAAAATCTGCAAACAATATCATAAATCAAAACCAACACCTAACACAAAAAATAAAAACTATTCACCAAGCAAACAAAAACAATATCTTTACAAATATCATAAATGAAAATGATAAATTTGATTTTACTATTTGTAATCCACCATTTCACAAATCAGCACAAGATGCGATACAAGGTACAAAAAGAAAAGTAAAAAATCTTACTAAAAGTAAAGAGAAACTAAGACGACCAACATTAAACTTTGGTGGACAGAAAAATGAACTTTGGTGTGATGGTGGTGAAATTGAATTTATCTCAAAAATGATAAAAGAGAGTACAAAGTTCAAAGAGAATTGTTTTTGGTTTACAACACTTGTATCAAAACAAGACAATCTCCCACAAATAAATCATCTGCTAAGAAATGCTCATGCAACACAAGTAGAAACAATAAATATGGCACAAGGGAACAAAATAAGCAGAATAGTAGCTTGGACTTTTTTAACAAAAGAGATGCAAAATAACTGGAACAAAAATAAGGAAAATCAAGATGCAAAATAATCCAAATGACCCACTTCATGGAGTAACACTAGAAAAAGTTGTAACAAGACTTTATGAACACTATGGCTGGGATGAGTTAGGTAGACTTATAACTATAAAGTGTTTCAACTACGACCCATCTATAAAATCTAGCCTAAAGTTTTTAAGGAAGCAATATTGGGCAAGGATAAAAGTTGAAAAGTTGTATCTAAAAACTTTTTCAGAGAGTTAAATTCAAACTTCCCATTTAAATAAAACATATATTTTTTCCTCATTCACGGTCTATGTGCTTTGTTATGTAGTTGCTACTTTAGAGTTTAATCCTTGTAGTCTTTCAGCTAACCACATTTTTATAACAGCTTGTCTGCTTACTCCAATATGTTTAGCTTCTTTGTCTAAAGACTTAACCATCCAAGATGGAAAATCAATATTTACTCTTTTTGGTTCCTCATTTATCATTCTTATTTTTGATGTATCAAAATATTCTAATATATCTTCTTGATTATCATCAAATTTTTTATCTATTTCTGATGCTTTCATAAAGTTTTATCTCCTTTTCTCTTGATCTTCTTACAGAAATAATTCTAATATTTGGTGTTCTATAAGTTATTATTGCTGTGTAATTTTTATAATTAATTTGACCTAATACTAAAAACCTATCTTCATCTTCATCTTCACTTTGAGCAGATAGTATTTCCTTATGATAGCGACTGAACTGAAGGACAAGATGGTATCACTTCTTAAATATTTGAACCTTAGTTAAACTTTCTTTACAAAGTAAAAACTCAAACTATCGCAAGTGTAATCTTGTTTCTTATCATTAAATACCCATACTTATCTAAAGTTATCTAATGTTCCCCAATCATCCCTATTCATGGGGTTTGTGTAAGAAAGTGTTTAAGTAAAGTTATCTATACTTATCTAATGTTTTCT
>JAYEOQ010000161.1:0-11747 GCA_034723215.1 Campylobacterota bacterium
TTTATTATTTTCTAACTGATGAATATATTTATGAATATCATCATTATTTAAATCAACTGGGTTTAACATATCAATCATAAATATAATCCTTTTATTTTATTATATGTGCATTATATCAAAGTATAATTAAATTGTAGATATAGGGTAAATCTAATTTGTAAAGTAAACCAACATAGTACCAAGTTAAAAAAGATGGGTATAATATTTGCCAAAATAATAACTATTAGTTTTTTCAATAGTTCTATACTTAGTCGATGTTTGTAATGGTGGCACTAGTAAGATTTGAACTTGCGTTTTTAGGAGGAAATCCTTGTATAACTAGAACTGAGCTAGAAAAATTAAATTTTCAACTTCCTTTTAACCCTTGTCGCATAGCTTTAATAAGCTTGTCATCTGCCTTTGTATTAGTAAATAACTCAAATGCTAAGACACCCTGATAGAGTAGCATATCTTCACCATCTTTATATCTTAACTCTTTTTCTTTTGCTAATTGTAAAAATGGTGTCATTTTTCCATAAATACAATCAATTGCAAATTGACTGTTGTCTAAAACATTATTTAACATATCAATAGGAGTAGGGTAGCTATCATCCTTTAATCCAGCACTTGTAGAGTTAACCACAAGGTGATAAGATTCACAGTTAAAATTATCCCAACTAGATGTTTTACAACCTAAGTTTTCAAAAAAATCCAGTCTATTTTCACTTCTATTTACAACTGTTGTTTTTATACCAGCATTTTTAAAGGCAACTGCAATAGCTTTTGCAGTCCCTCCAGCTCCTAGTATAATTGCTGTATCTATTTTTCCAAACTCTTCTATAGCTTTCATAAATCCTGGTGCATCTGTGTTGTATGCTTTTACTTTTCCATTATAATTTATGTATGTATTTACTGCTCCTATCTCATTTGCAAGTCCAACTATCTCATCTGCATTTTTAAAGGCATCCTCTTTATGTGGAACTGTTATATTTGCACCTTTAATATTGTTCTTTAAAAATATATCTTTAATAGTATTACCATCCTCAAGGTGTGATTTATCATATACTGCATCTATATTTAATAATTTAAAACCTGCATTGTGCATTTGTGGTGATTTTGAGTGTGAAACTGGGTTTCCAAATATTGTGAAATTTGTCATTTTAATTTTCCTAGTAATAAGTTTGTCCAATTTGTCTCTTTTTTGACTACAGAAACACTATCTTTAATCTTTTCATTTGATTTTTCAATACTACTCTCTTTTTCTATAATTATATTTTCTTCAACTGTTTCTGTTGTTACTACTTCAATTACTTCATTTTCTTGATTTGATACTAAATCTTCTCTATACATCATTACAAATTTTTGAAATAGTTCAAAATCAACATATTTATCATATTTTCCTGGATATTTTAAATGTTTATTTTCTATTAGTTTATTATATAATATAGTGATATTAAATTCATCGCCATAATATTTAGCAATTATATTTGAGTCCCTTACTAAAATATTTAATGATACAAACTCTTTATACTCTTCTGGAAAAACTTTTGTCAATATTCTTGTATAGTTTCTTTTTTGAAAATCTATGTTCTCTTTTTCATTTAAAAGTTCAATCTGTTTTTGTAAAGGGATAAGTTCCTCTAGCCACTGTTTAATTAACTCTTTATTGTTATTTACAACTGCTTCAAATGAGCCTTTTCCTGTGTATGAATAGGTGTTGTTTTTTATTTGATTACTAATAATAGATAATTTTTTCAAGTTTATACCTTAATATTTGTTATTCATTTATTATACACATTTATTCTTTAATATGTCTCATAAATACTTTAGATATAATGTCACTATGAATAATTTTAATAACTTAAATATCGATAAAGATATGATTACAAATCTTAGCTCACTTGGTTTTGATAAGATGACACAAATACAAGAGATGAGCTTACCATCTATTTTAGATGGTGAAGATGTAATAGCAAAAGCAAAAACAGGTAGCGGAAAAACAGTAAGTTTTGGTCTTGGTGTTTTATATAATCTTAAAAGTGAAAGGTTTAGAATCCAATCTTTGATACTTTGTCCTACGCGAGAGCTAGCATCACAAGTTGCCAAAACACTTAAAGATTTAGCGAGGTATAAGCACAATATAAAGATTTTGACTCTAACTGGTGGTGTTCCATATAAACCACAAGTGCATTCACTTTCACATAAGGCACATATTATAGTTGGAACTCCTGGGCGAATTTTAAAACATCTAAAAGAGGAGAGTTTCTCTTGTGATGATATAAATACTTTAGTTCTTGATGAAGCAGATAGAATGTTAGATATGGGATTTAGTGAAGATATAATGGAGATAATTGGATATCTACCAACTATGCGTCAATCTATGCTTTTCTCTGCTACATATCCGCAAACAATAGAACAAATGAGTTCATCAATTTTATGTGACCCTAAAATGGTTGAAGTTGAATCAACACACAGCAATACAACAATTGTACAAGAGTTTTATAAAGTTGATCCGTATCAAAAACCAGATCTACTTCCAATGATTTTAGATGATAAATATCAAAGTACAATTATATTTTGTAATACAAAAGTTCAGTGTAATGAACTAGCAGATTTTTTAGATGAAAAACTTGATATAGATATACTTGTACTTCATAGTGATTTAGATCAAAAAGATAGAGATGAAACACTAATAATGTTCTCAAATAAAAGCTTCCCTATCTTAATAGCAACAGATGTAGCTTCAAGAGGTTTGGATATTGATGATGTAGATTTAGTTATTAACTATGATTTACCACATGATTTTGAGGTTTATACTCATAGAATAGGTAGGACTGCAAGAGCTGGAAAAAGTGGTTGTTCTGTTAGTTTGGTTGAAGATGAGTTATATTTTGATGATTTAAATGATTTTTTAAATGGAGATTTTAAACTTCAAAATATAGATAAGTTAAATAGTACAAAAGAGTTAAACCTAATATCAGAATACTCAACACTTTATATAAATGGTGGAAAACGACACAAATTAAGAGCAGGTGATATTTTAGGTGCATTAACAGCTGGAATTGGACTAGATAAAACAGATATAGGAAAAATAGATATACTTCCAACTTGTTCTTATGTAGCGATTAAAAATGGTGTATATGATAAAGCATATGAGGGATTGAGAAATAATAGAATGAAAAATAAATATTATAGAATATATAAGAGATAGATTTTATTTGTAATTTGAAAATTTTTAAAAAGCTCTATAAAGCCATTAAAATGGTGCGAATGGGGAGATTTGAACTCCCACACACATAGTGCATTACCCCCTCAAGGTAACGTGTCTACCGTTCCACCACATTCGCATAATTTTTAAAGATGTGATTGTATCATCTTTTATATAAAATATCAAAACTAATATATTTTATTAGTTTTGATAAATTTATTTTCTATTTCTCTTCAGTTTCCTCTGTTGTTACACCCATAGCTAAAAGAATTTTATCCTCTATCTCTTGAAGTAGTTCTGGATTATCCATAAGGAATAGTTTACTTTTCTCTTTCCCTTGACCTATTTTACTATCACCATAACTAAACCAAGCTCCAGCTTTATCAATAATATCAAGCTTTACACCATAGTCTATAATCTCACCGATTCTAGAAATTCCCTCTCCAAACATAATATCAAATTCAGCTATTTTAAAAGGAGGTGCTACTTTATTTTTAACAACTTTAACTTTTGTTCTGTTTCCAATCACCTCTTCACCTTGTTTAAGTGATGCTATTCTTCTAATATCAAGTCTAACTGAACTGTAAAATTTAAGTGCATTTCCACCTGTAGTTGTTTCTGGACTACCGTATCCCATCATACCTATTTTCATACGGATTTGGTTGATAAAGATAACTGTTGTGTTCATTTTGTGTAATATACCAGTTATCTTTCTAAGAGCTTTTGACATAAGTCTTGCTTGAACACCAACTTGTTGGTCATCCATATCACCGTCAATTTCAACTTTAGGTGTAAGAGCAGCCACTGAATCAACTACAACTAAATCTACTGCACCACTTCTAATAACTGTTTCAAGTATCTCTAAAGCTTGTTCTCCAAAATCTGGTTGAGATACAAGTAAGTTATCTGTATCAACACCAAGATTTTTTGCATAAACAACATCCAAAGCATGTTCCGCATCAATAAACGCACAAACTCCGCCAGCCTTTTGACACTGGGCAATTGCATGTAAAGTTAGTGTTGTTTTACCAGAACTTTCCGGTCCATATATCTCTATAACTCTACCTTTTGGTAAACCACCAATTCCAAGTGCTAAATCAAGTCCAAGTGAACCTGTACTGATTGACTCAATAGGTTCAATATCTTTATCACCTAGTCTTACAAGTGTACCTTTACCAAAAGCTTTATCCATCTGTTTAATTGCTAAATCTAGTGCGTTTTTTTGTTCATCATTCATATTTTATCCTAATTGTTTCGTTTTATATGTGGAAGTATATCAAAGTTTATATAAACTTTGAAATTTAATTGCAAATTGCAATCTTTTTTAAAAAAGTTTAGTTATTTAGACTTTAAGTAAATATAGGATAGTATAAATTATTAAAAAATATCATTAAAGAAGGATCATACAAAAATGGTTTATATAGACAATATTTATGCAGATGAAGTTATGGATAGTAGAGGAAATCCAACAGTTAGAGCTACAGTAGTTTTAAGTGACGGTACTAAGCAAAGTGCTATCGTTCCTAGTGGAGCAAGTACTGGTAAGAGAGAAGCGTTAGAGTTAAGAGACGGTGGGAGCAGATATGGTGGAAAAGGTGTTGAAAAAGCAGTTGAAAATGTAAACAGCACAATCTCAAATGAACTTATAGGTATGAGTCCATTTAATCAGGCAGAAGTTGATGCTACTATGAAAGATATTGATGGTACTGATAACTATGGAAACTTAGGTGCAAATGCAGTTCTAGGTGTATCTATGGCAGTAGCTAGAGCAGCTGCTAGTTCACTTAATATTCCATTATATAGATATTTAGGTGGAGCTAATGCAATGACTATGCCTGTACCTATGTTTAATATCATAAATGGTGGTGAGCACGCAAATAACTCTGTTGATTTTCAAGAGTATATGATACTTCCTGTTGGTCTACCTGACTTTAAAGAGGGTTTAAGAGCTGTTAGTGAAATCTATCAACAACTTAAAAAGATTATTGATGGTATGGGTGAGTCTACAGCTGTTGGTGATGAGGGTGGATTTGCTCCAAACTTAAAATCAAACGAAGAGCCTTTAGAGGTTATTATGAAAGCTATTGAGGCTGCTGGTTATAAAGCTGGTGAGCAAATTGCTTTAGCTCTTGATGTTGCTGCATCTGAACTTGTAAATGATAAAGGTTTATATGTATTAAAATCTGAAAATAGAGAGATTACATCTGAGCAATTAGCTGATTATTATGTTGATTTATGTGCTAAGTATCCTATTGTATCTATTGAAGATGGATTAAATGAAGATGATTGGGATGGTTGGAAAGTACTAACTGAAAAACTTGGAGATAAAGTTCAGCTTGTAGGTGATGATCTATTTGTAACTAATGCTTCAATTTTAAATGAAGGTATCAATAAAAATATTGCTAACTCAATTTTAATCAAACCAAATCAAATTGGATCAGTAAGTGAAACTATGCTTACAATTAGACTTGCTCAAAGAAATAACTACAACTGTGTAATGTCACATAGAAGTGGTGAGTCTGAAGATGCATTTATCGCTGACTTTGCTGTTGCATTAAACTGTGGTCAAATCAAAACAGGTTCTACTGCAAGAAGTGATAGAATCGCTAAATACAACAGACTTTTAGAGATCGGTGCTGAAATAGGGTATGCAGAATATTTAGGTGCTACACCTTTTACAAAATAATCTAAATATTAAAGATAAAAAGTGAAGTTTATAAATTTAATCAAATCAAATTTTAAATTTTTGCTTTTATCTTTTTCATTAGTTATCTTTATCATCATAAGTGCTATTTATATTGCAAATTTACTTTTTGCAGGTAAAAACTCTTATGGTGTATATAGTAGTCTTAAAAATAAGAAAATACAGTTACAAAATGAGATTAAACAATTGCAATTTGAAAATGCAGATTTACAAAAAAAATATCTTGAATTAAAAAACTTGGAGCCAGAAGAGTTATGAAAATTATCTTTATATCAACTATAAGTATACTGCTTAGTTTAAATATTTATGCTAGAGAAAATCCTTTTGAACCAACTGATACTTTTAAGCAAATTCAAGAACAATATAATATTACTCAACAGCAATTAGAGTTAGAAAAAGAGAGAATAGAGCAAGAGGAAAAATTAGCAAAAGAGATTGCTCAAAAAAAAATAGAAGAGGAAAAACTTAAAAAACAAAAAGAGCTAGAGTTATTAGCTAAACAAGAATTAGAAAAGAAACTTAAACTTGAAATTGAAGCTAAAAAATTAGCTGAAATACAAAGATTAGAACAGATAAGATTAAATAAAGTAACAAACTATAATATAATATCATTTATAAATGCCTTTACAAAAGGTGATACATTAATAATCAAAATAGATAATAAATTTAAACTAAAGAGTCAAGAGATAAAACATAAAAGAAGAAAGTTTATTTTTGACTTTAAAGCCAAAATAAATTTTTATACAAACACAACAAATATAGAGCATAAATCTTTTAAATCAATTGTAATAGGTAGCCATAGTGATAAAAACTTTTTTAGAATTGTTGTAAATATGGATGAACCTATCACAAATTTTGAAGAGAGTATCGATGTGGAAAACTCTATAATAACAATCAAAAAAATCAAATAAATATTTAATATGTCAAATAATACTTATGAGCTTATAGTTGTAGGCTCTGGTGCTGCTGGAATGATAGCGGCAATTAAAGCAAGTAGAGATAATAAAAAAGTTTTACTTTTAGAAAAACTACTAAAAATAGGATCTAAACTTAAAGCAACTGGAGGGGGTCGCTGTAATTTAAGTAACAGTTTGGAAAACACTGAATTTATGAACTCATTTGGTAGAAATGGCAGGTTTATGACAACAGCTTTAAATCTACTAGATCATAAAGAATTAATCAAGTTTTTCAACAAAATTGGTGTAGAGACACATAGTCCAGATGGATTTAGAATATTTCCAAAAACACATAACGCATCTACTATTATTGATGCTTTAGAAAAAGAGTTAAAAAGATTGGGTGTAGATATAGTTTGTGATGAAAAGGTTGAAAAACTTATAACTGAAGATGATAAGATAGTTGCTGTAGAAACAACTAAACATCGTTATAAGACATCAAATCTTATTTTAGCAACAGGTGGGTTAGGTTATCCAAAGCTTGGCTCAACTGGTGATGGATATAAACTATCTTCAGATATAGGTCATAAAATCACAACACTTCATCCAGCAATGATGCCTCTACTTACCAAGCAGAGTTGGCAAAACTCTTGTAGAGCTGATACTATACCAAAAGCACAAATAAAAATAGACCTTCCAAAAGCAAAAAAGTTAAAAGCTACTGGTGACCTTATCTTTACTTCAAATGGTTTAAGAGGTCCTGTTGTGCTTGATTTTGCAAGGGAGATTACACCTTTTTTAGATAAATATAAAGAGGTTCCTATATTGATAAATATGGTAAAAGGTAAAAATGAAGAGGAAGTTTTTCAATACCTAAAAAAACAAAGTGTATCAAATCCTGATTCATCAATAATTGAACAATTAAGTGGGTTGTTACCAAACTCTGTGGCTATTGAACTTTGTAAAATAGTTGGGGCTAATAGTGAACTAAAATTTAATAAACTAGATGGAACTACAAGAGATAGTTTAATAAAAATAATTGTAAATACACCTTTTACTATTACAGGTCATGATGGCTTTAAGATGGCAATGATTACAAGGGGTGGAGTATCACTAAAAGAGATAGAACCAAAAACAATGCAAAGTAAACTTATAGATGGTCTTTACTTTTGTGGTGAGATTATGGATCTTGATGGACCTTGCGGTGGTTATAATTTGCAGTGGTCATTTTCTAGTGGGTATTTAGCTGGATCCTTACTAAAATAATTAAATTTTATATTAAATTAAAAACTTTACAAATTTATTACAATATTGCCCAATTTACTAAATATATAAAGCTAATTGTAGCTAAAATCCTTTTTCTAAAAATATAATAATAAATATAAGGTAAAGAATGTTTCAAAAAACTATTGTTAAAATTATCAAAAGATTAGAGAATTTAACACAAATAAAAAAATCGATAATTGAGTTAGATATAGATGATATAAGAGATGAGATTCAAGAGACATTATATAAAATAGATTTTACACAAGATACAATAGAAGATAGTGATATAAATGAACTAAAAGAGTTAAATGTAACAGAAAAGCAAGCTTTAGGATTATTTTTCCTTACCTTTGCAACTACACTTAGAGATGAGATATCATATAGTGGTTTGTGGAATGGTATAGTTGATGCTCTTATGGAGTATGAAGAGGATAACAATACTTTTTTTATAGATAATTATTTTGAAGATAATAGTGAGCCAAATAGCTATTTAAATGAAGCTATTAATGAAGCAATAATAAGATTTGATTTAAGATATTGTTGTGATAAAGGAAAACCTACTGATACTGTACTGTTGCAGATGGGTATTTTAAATAGGTTTAATAATTTAAACTATTGGCTTTGCTCAACTTCGAAACAATCAACAGTGGAAGAGTTAACCAATAGAACAAATAGTAACTTTTCAACTACATTTAACAGTGGATGGAAAGTTTTACAAAGGTATTCACAAAGTATAGTATCAAAAAAAGAGGCTAAAGATATTTTAGAACAAAATGTTTGGTTTAAAGGTTTTGATATGGAGAATCTATTAAATAGTTCAAAAATAAAACTAAATAGTATATTTATAAGTAGAGACGAGATTGAAGATGCTTTTTTTCTTGATAGTGTAAGGTTAGAAGATAAAAAGTTGCAGTTTACTATAGATGGTGATGACTTTTATGCTTTGAATCTAAATGATACTAATTATGATATTTTTATAGATGATAAGTTTGAAACAAAACTTATAAAAGATGATAAAACAGATATATTTAATCTCGAAAAAAAGATAACAGTAATTGAACCACAAAACTATAAAATAAAAATTGAGATAAAAGACAGTTATGGTGTTGTTTTGTTTTTTCAAGAGTTTGTACTGTTTGATTTTAATCATGATATTATGATATTCGATCAAGATGGTAAGTGGTCTAAAGATATAAATAAAAAGTTAGATGTGTCAAAAAAATATAGTCTACTTTTAGATTCTGATTTTGAGACTAATATAGATGATGAAAATATATATGAATATTTTGATGGGTATGTAAATCTTATCACAAATATAACTAAAGAGTCAGAGTTTAATGGTGATGATGGTGATGAGTATCAGTTTGGTTTAAATTTTGATAAAGATATTAAGCCACCAGTTTGGTTAAATAATATTGAACTATATGGATCAAGTGATTTTTTATCATTTGAAGAACCTCTTGAGTATAGATTAAGATATAATAAATTAGCAATAAGTGCAAGACAAAAAGATGAGCTAGTTGATATAGAGCAAAATATCTCAATAGTTAGATGGTCTTATTGTGGTGGGGTTGTTTATGATTTAGATAATATTAAACAGTTTAATTATGATATGGATTTAACTTATGATATTTTAATGAATAGAAAAAATACAATAAAAATAAAAATAGATGATGTGATATATACGAAGCAACTAAATGTAACTATTGTAGAAAAAACTGCTAAACCTAAATACAGAACTTTTTTAAGAGATATAGATGACAATATAATATTTTTAAATAAAAATAATAATTTATCTAGTAGTGATATAAAAAATAATAAGATGATAATCACTTCATTTCATGAAGAGTTTATAACACAACCAGAACTAAAAAAAGAGATAATAAGAGATAAATCAACAATCTTAGAAAATATAGAGTTAAATAAATTTATAAACCTTAAAAACTATCCATATTATGCAGAAGAGATATCAAATGTAAAAAAGATATACGATGATGTAAGATGGAATACTATTTGTAATATTAGAAAACAAGGTATTGTAAACAGTTATGATAAAGATAGTTTAGTTGTGACACTTTCAAATGATGATATATCATCAAGTTTGACACTTATAACTCTAGATAAAAATTATGCTTTAAAAAGCTCTCAAATAGATATAGCAAATAATGAGATAGAGATACCATTAAATTTATTTGGGTTTTGTTTGGTAGAAGAGGGGGATTATATTGGTTCTTATTTTATAGATACTAAACTAGATATAGAAACTATTTTTTCAAGTGTAGAGATACTAAAGTTTTTAAGAGTTTCTTATTTTCCTTTTGGGGAGTATTTTAATGGTACTGAATATGAAAAGAATAGGGCTTTAAGAGAGAAAGCAAGAGATGATAAGAAAAAAGATAAAAGGGAGATAAGGTCTTGTATCAAAAATAGACCAACTATTTTTCTAAAAGCATTTATAGAGGATCAGCTTGATATAGATGATATATCTGTAAATCTAAACTTTGAACACTCAAAATCGATAGTTGAACAGATACTTTTTGCTATAGAGTTTGATGGTGAAGAAGCTGTGAAAATTATCCATGAGGTTATATTAAATAGATGGCAAGATAAGTTTATAAAAATACCAATATTTTTAATATATCTGTTAAATATAGTAAAAAACGATAGATACTACAATATCTTTTTAGATGAATTAGAAGAGTCTATTGATGAACCAATAGATGTAAACGAAGAGTTTTGTGAGAGAATGGTAAAAGCACTTTTAAGTGATCATAAAATAGATAGATATGAGAAGATAAATATAAAAACAATCACACAACTTGAAAACAGGGATTTTTATACTAAGAAAGCATTGAATAGGTTAATAGATATTAGTAGTATGCTTATTGAGGATGAGAGTGATGATGAAATTGAAAGTTAGAAGTAAATAAGAGAGAGTGTAAAATAAACTCTTAAGATACAATAAAAATCAAATATATTGACAAAATAACCTAAATAATTTTAGGTTATTTCACAGTATCCCTGATTTGTTATATCTTTAAGCTACTTTTTTAAGTGAAACTTCCAACATGTTTTCTATATTTAAATGATAATCTATTGATTCCCATTCTATACCTGTATTTAAACATATTAATTTATAATCTTTAAGTTGTTCTAATTATCATACTATTAAGCCAAAATCTTAATAGTAAGACAAAATGTATAAAATATCAAACCACAAAATCAACCTAAACTTACCCTACATATTTTAATGTATAATACAACTATATCAAAAAAAGAGACAACTATGAAAATAATACACTTCAGTGATACACACTTAGGATTTAATGATTTAGATATATTAGATGAAAACAATATCAACCAAAGAGAAGCAGACTTTTATGATGCTTTTACTCAAGTTGTAGAGCAGATTAAAGAGATAAAGCCAGACTATATCATCCATACAGGTGATCTCTTTCATAGAAGTAGTCCCAGTAACAGGGCTATTACCTTTGCCCTTGAGCAGGTTAAAATAATAGATGAGTTAAATATACCATTTATTTTAATAGCTGGAAACCACTCAACACCGCGTACAAATCTAAGTTCTCCTATTTTAAAGATATTTGATAACTTTGAAAATATATATAGTTCATATAGTCAAAAATATAAAAAAATAGAGTTTGATGATGTGGTGTTTCATACATTACCGCATATG
>JAYEOQ010000162.1:0-2341 GCA_034723215.1 Campylobacterota bacterium
GCCAACTGCTGCTGCACTTGCATACGGACTTGATAAAAAAGGTGAAGAGAAAGTTATCGTTTATGATTTAGGTGGTGGTACATTTGATGTTACTGTTCTAGAGATTGGTGATGGTACATTTGAAGTTTTATCAACAGATGGAAATGCTTTCTTAGGTGGAGATGATTTTGATAATGTTATTATTGATTGGTTAGCTGAAGATTTTAAAACAGAGTTTGGTATCGATTTAAGAGATGACAAAATGGCTCACCAAAGACTTAAAGATGAAGCTGAAAAAGCTAAAAAAGAGTTAAGTGCTACTGCTGAGACAGAGATTAACTTACCATTTATTACAGCTGATGCAACTGGACCTAAACATTTAGTTAAATCTTTAACAAGAGCTAAATTTGAAGCTATGACTGAAGATCTAGTATCTGAAACATTAGATCATATTAAAGTAGCTATGAGAGATGCTGGACTTGACAATGATGAGATTGATGAAGTTATTATGGTTGGTGGTTCTACAAGAATCCCTAAAGCTCAAGAGGTAGTTAAAGAATACTTTGGTAAAGAGTTAAATAACTCTGTTAATCCTGATGAAGTTGTTGCTGCGGGTGCTGCTATTCAAGGTGGAGTTCTTAAAGGTGATGTTAAAGATGTACTTTTACTTGATGTTACACCATTATCACTTGGACTTGAAACTTTAGGTGGAGTTATGACTAAACTAATTGAAAAAGGGACAACAATACCAGTTAAAAAATCTCAAGTTTTCTCAACAGCTCAAGATAATCAACCAGCTGTTTCTATTGTTGTTGGTCAAGGTGAAAGAGAATTTATCAAAGATAATAAAAACTTAGGTCAATTTGAACTTTCAGATATTGCTCCAGCTCCTAAAGGTCAACCTCAAATTGAAGTAACTTTTGATATTGATGCAAATGGTGTTTTAAATGTATCTGCTAAGGATAAATCAACAGGTAAAGAGAATAAGATTACTATCTCTGGTTCATCTGGATTATCTGATGATGAGATTGAAAAAATGGTAAATGAAGCTGAAGCAAATAAAGAAGCTGATACTAAGAAAAAAGAAGTAGTAGAGACTAAAAATCAAGCTGAGACAATGCTTCATACAATTAAAAAAGCATTAGAAGATAATAAAGATGATGCTGTAGTATCTGAAGATGAAGAGAAAGCTATTGTTGATGCAGCAGCTAATCTTGAAGAGTTATTAAAAGATGAAAATGCTACAAAAGAACAAATTGAAGAATCTCTTAAAGCATTATCAGAAGTAAGTACAAAACTTATGGAAGCATCTATGAAAAAAGAGCAAGGTGGTCAAGCACAAGATGCAAACCCAGCTGATACTAAGAAAAAGAAGGACGATGATGACATCATCGACGCTGAAGTAGAGTAATCACTCTACTTCAAAAGCAATATATTTAATAAACCTAAATATATTGTTTATTCTATTTTCAATTACTAAAAAGTAAATAAGTTTATTTTAACAGATGAATTTAAATAATCATTTTTATTAATAGAGTTGATTTTCAACTTTTTATTTCAGTTTTATTTTTAATTGATTGTTCTAGTAGTTATATCTCATTAATTTATCATAGTCGTGTTTATATGCCATTATTTTTAAAAAACCTCTTTACAGAATAAAACTTTTAACTTTTTTAATAAATCATTATTAACTGTAGCAATTTTTTTATCAATTATTTCAGTGCTAAGTGTAAAACATTTATCATATTTAATATATGAGTCTAAAGTTAAATTGCTATTGATTAGGTCATTGTTACTTATCTTTAATAAATTAAATTGTTCGTCATTTGATGTAATTTGAAAACAAACTATATCATTTAATTCATTTTCATTTTTGATAATTAATACTGGTCTTTTTTTGGATTTAGAAAGATTTGTAAATGGAAATTTTATAAGTACTATATCTCCTATTTTATAACTCATCCCAAACCTTGTCTTTATCATTATCCCATGTTTTAGACATAGAGTCTATCTGTAAATTTGTTAAATTTATATCTTGGTTTTTTATAGCATCTTTAGTTTTTAATTTTTCAAAACTACTTTCTATAAAATCAAAAAACTTCTTTTTATCACTATGAAATTCTTTTAAAAAAATATCTTCTATTTTTTTATCTTCTATTATTAATGATAGCATTTCTGACTCCTTAATTATATAATAATTATATCTTACTTGAAATTAAAATCTCTACATTGCATATTAAACAGCCTGAAATATACTAAATAGAAAGTAGAATAGAAACGATAAAGTAATGATTTTAATAAAATATTAATAAATTACTATTCGCTCTCTAACATCTCAGAAATAGCTTCTACAGACTCATCA
>JAYEOQ010000163.1:0-11719 GCA_034723215.1 Campylobacterota bacterium
TGCACCTAAAGAGTAAGAGAAACCAAATAGATGTGCAACATAAGATGAACCAATAACAATAAGTAAAATAGAACTTATAAATATCTCATGAGATTTTGTTTTACTTACTGCTGTAAAAAATGGTTCCAATAGATATTTTCCAACTATAAATAAACCCAATAGTAATATTAAAGCTTTACTAAAAGTTAGTAAAAGTAAATCTGATATTGAACCCTCTTGAACAGAAAATATAGTAATCATTAGTAAAATAGGTATCACCGCTATATCTTGAAACAGTAATACTCCTAAAACTTTACGACCGTAAGCTTTATTTATATCTCCATTTTCATTTAAAAGTTTTAGTACAATTGCAGTTGAAGATAATGCAAGAGCAGAACCTATTATAATAGATGATTTTAAATCAATTCCAAAAATTAAGTTTGATATAGATGTAAAAAATATTGCTGTTAAAACTACTTGAAGTCCACCATATAGAAAAACATCTTTTTTCATTCTTATTAAATGGTTTATGGAAAACTCCAAACCAATTGTAAACATCAAAAATACAACACCAAACTCTGCTATCTCTTTTAATTCATGGCTATGTATCGCATCATGTAGATCAAAACCATAAGCTATAATAGTACCAGTAGCGATATATCCTATAATTGTAGGTATCCCAAACTGTTTTAAAAATAGATTTAGTAGTGTTGCTATAAGTATTGTAAATATTATAATCTCTAACATACTATTTTAACCCTTGTAAAAAATCTATTTTACAATAGACTTTTTTGCATAAGCTCTTAGGATTAATATAACCCCAAGAACACCTGCAATAAATGAAGCGAAGAAGATACCAAGTTTAACTGCATCAATTATACCTTGATCTACAAAAGCTAGTTGTGTTATAAAGATTGACATTGTAAATCCAATACCACCTAAGAAACCAACCGCAACAATCTCATCCCATCCTAAGTCATCTGGTTTTTTAACAATTTTTAACTTAGTTGCAAGATATGTAAGTCCTACAATACCTATAGGTTTACCAACAATAAGACCAAGAACAACACCTACTACTATCATCATATTTGCAGATACAGCAGAAAAATCTAAAATAACACCTGCATTTGAAAATGCAAATAACGGCATGATAAAAAATGCAGAAAATCCATGAAGTTGATGCTCTAGTTTAACCAATGGGTTTTGTACCTTATCATAGTTATATGCAATATCTTCTAGTGCATCTATTTGATGGTGATTTAAGATTGGAACATCATCTATATTTTTTTCAAACTCATCAACAGATTCTTTTGTTGTTTGTATAAAATCTTGTTCATCAACTTTTGATGTAATAGGGATAGCAAATGCTAAAAGTACCCCTGCTATAGTTGCATGAACTCCAATAGAATGGATAAAAATCCATAATGCAATACCTAAAAGTAAATATGGAAGTAACATAGTTACTTTTTTAGCATTTAGTAGCCAAATAAGTGCATATATTAAACCTGCATGTAAAAAATACTCAGAATGTATCTCACTTGTATAAACAGTTGCCACAACTATAACAGCACCTAAATCATCAACAACTGCAAGAGCAACTAAGAATAGTTTTAGTGCTGGATTTACTTTTTTACCTAAAAGCATCAGTATACCAAGTGCAAAAGCGATATCTGTAGCCATAGGGATACCAAAACCTTTTGGATCATCCATATTAAAAGATATATAAACTAAAGCAGGTATAAGCATACCACCAATAGCTGCAATAATTGGGAAACTTGCTTTTTGAACTGATGATAACTCACCAATTAATAGTTCCCTTTTTATCTCAAGCCCAACCATTAGAAAAAATAGAGCCATTAAACCATCATTTATCCAATGCATCAAACTCATGGAGATGGTACTGCCGCCTAGTGTTACCCCTAGAGCCATATTCCATAATGCAAAATATTGGTCACTTAAAGCAGAGTTTGCAACCATAACAGCAGCAATTGTTGCTACAAAAAGTAAGACCCCACTAAATGATTCGTCTTTAATAAATCGTTGTATTGTTTGAAGATGTTGTGTCATCTGTTATTGTCCTTAGTATAAGTTTTATAGATATTTTATATAGTTAACATTAATATACCCTTTTATTATATTAAATAATTTAAAGAATCTAAAAATTTGATACAAAATATTATAATTTAAACTATATTATTTATATAAAATTATAGTACAATCACAATATCGTATCGATTTATTTATTTATTATAGAAGGTATAAAATGATTTATGAACTATCAAATTCAGTAACAAAGAATTTAATTACAAATTTAAGAGATCAAAAAACAGAGGCTGTTGTATTTAGACATACTATTAGTGAACTTACTAAACAGTTAGTATATGAAGCATTAAAAGAGTTTCATATGATAGAAAAAACTATAACTACATGGCAAGGTGATAAAAGTTTTAAGGCACTTGATGAATCAAATATAATAGTAGCTACAGTTTTAAGAGCTGGTATGCCAATGCTTGATAGCGTTATAGAACTTTTACCAGATGTAACTGCTGGATTTTTAGCTATGAAAAGGGATGAAACAACACATAAAAGTGTGTTGTACTATGATAGACTTCCAGATTGCCAGAATAAAATAGTTTTATTGGTTGACCCAATGTTAGCAACAGGTGGTTCGATGTGTGACGCTATAGAGGTTATCAAAACAAAAAATCCATCAAAAATAATCACACTAAATATTATAGGTTCACCAGAAGGTTTAAAAGTGGTAGAGGATAGATACCCGGATGTAGATATTTATATATCTCAGATTGATGAAAAACTAAATGGAGATAAATTTATCATACCAGGATTGGGTGACGCTGGAGATAGGTCTTATAATACCCCTGAATAGTTGTAACAATATAATTTTCAAAAATATTGGTATAAAGAGAGCTTAGAGTATGAGATTATGAAAGTCTATCTTTGTAACTTTCATACTCATACTCTCTTACAACTTCTATAGTTCCATCTTTTCTTTTTATACCAATGCTTGGTAGATTTATACCATTGAAAGTTGTAGTTTTTACCATAGTATAATGTATCATATCCTCTAAAATAATTTTATCACCAATTTGTAGTGGTTTATCAAAAGAGTAGTCACCTATAATATCCCCAGCAAGACAAGTGTTTCCTCCTAGTCTATAGGTATACTTTTTTATATTTGCATCTTTTGCATCTCTTATATCTGCTTTATAAGGCATAGCTAAAGTATCTGGCATATGGCACTCTGCACTTGTATCAAGTATAGCTATATCAATTTCGTTATGTACTATATCTAAGACTGTAGCTTCTAAATATCCAGTTTTCCATCCTATAGCTTCACCAGGTTCTAGGTATACTTTTAGATGAGGGTATCTAAGGCGAAAATCTTTAAGAAGTTTTATCAACCCATCTACATCATAATCCTCTCTTGTGATATGATGACCTCCACCAAAATTTACCCATTTTAATTTATCAAAATATTGGCTAAAGTTTTGTTCAAATTTTTCTAATACCCTTTGAAGTACATCTAAATTTTGTTCACATAAAGCATGAAAATGTAACCCATCTATATTATCTGGTAAATTTTTTTTAAACTCTTTTTTAGTGATACCAAGTCTACTATAAACTCCACAAGGGTTGTATAGGTCAACTTCTACACTAGAATACTCTGGGTTGATTCTAAGCCCTAAAGAGTTATGAGGTTTTACTTTGTCTTTGTAAAGTTCTAGTTGAGTAAATGAGTTAAATACAATATGATTTGATAGTACAGATATTTGTTCAAACTCATTTGGTTTAAAAGCAGGGGAGTATGTATGAACTTCACCTCCAAACTTTTCAGATGCTAAAATAGCTTCATTTAATCCACTAGCACAACAACCTTTTAGATACCTCTTACATATATCAAAAGTACTAAACATAGCAAAACCTTTTAAAGCTAAAAGTATATTTATATCAGCTTCATCTTGTACTCTTTTAAGAAGCTTTAAATTGTTTTCTAAGAATTGCTCTTCACATATATATATTGGGCTAGGGGTATTACATCTCATTTAATATCCTTGCTATTATTAGTTTTTTAAAAATGGTAGTTTCTCTATAAGTATATCGTTGTGTTTTACAAATCTATCACACTTTAATCCACCAATATTTAAACATATCTGTTCCCATCTTTTTGTATGACCACCATTTTGTTTTGTAAAATCTCCAATATAAAACATTAAAGCGTGAGCATATTCGTGTGGTAAAACATAATCAATCATATAGTTTTCATTCTCTTGAAATCTATTTTTATTTAATAATATCTCTATATATCCATTTCTATATGTTGCCATTCCAAATTGGTTGTCACTGATTATATCTGTTATTACTATGGGTATATTTGTATCTAGATTGTATTTATCTCTAATAGTCTGCTTTAAAATATGATTTTTTGCATCTATTTTCGCAACTATATCTTGAGATAATGGATTGTTTTTAAAGTTGTTGCTATTATTTATAATAATCACAAGAAGTATTAAAGATATAATTGTAACAACACCAAATATTTTAAAAACCTTATTCATAATTTTATTTTATGTTGTTTTGACTTAAACTTCTGTGTTTTATATTTGAATTTAAATTAACAACACTACAAGTAGGATAAAAAATATAGTCCCTGCTAGAGTTGAATCTTCACTCTTGTCATCAGATTTTTTAGTAACTATATCTTTCTCTTCACTACTGTCTACTTTTACTATATCTGGTATTACTTTGCTTTTTTGAACCTCTATCTCATTTGAAGCAACAACTTCTGCAGGTATAACAGAAATTTGTTTTGTCTCTTTAATTATTGGAGAAGATGGAGTTTTTTGTTCAATCTGTTTTGTCTCTTTTATTGTTGGAGTAAATACAATTTTTTGTTCAATAGGTACCTCTTCCACTTTTATATCAGCAACACAACTCACAAAATTATTTAAATCTTTAGCTAAATAATCTTTATAGTTGCTATTTGTCATCGCCCAAACATAAGCATTGTTTTTAGAGTATATAGTTGATGACCAATAGTAGCTATAAAACTCTCCAATACCTCTTTTAAACATAAAACCTTTATTTGATAACTCTTCTATAGTTGGAAGCCTCCACTGATCCTCTCCATCTAAAGATAAGTTTTCACAATGTAAACCAGCCTCATTCCAATTATAAACTTTTTGACTTGGCTCTTCATACCACATAAGATTATCAATTTTAGTATTAGAATTACTTACCGCAAATAAATTTAGACTAAGTATTAATATTCCAAAGATTTTATTTTTCATGAAAGACCCCTTATTTTAATGTAACATTCTATCATAAATATATGTTAAAAGTGTGTTATAGTTCCATCTCTTTGATTTTCCAAGGTAAACCTTGTGTCATCATCTCATCCATAAATGGTGCAGAGTCTAACTCCTCTATATTTATAGCACCTTTTTTATCCCAAGTTCCATTATAGATTAACTTTGTACCTATCATTGCAGGTACTCCTGTAGTATAACTAACAGCTTGTGCTCCTGTCTCTTTATAACACTCTTGATGGTCACAGATTTGATAGATATAAAACTTTTTTCTTACACCATCTTTTATACCCTCTATTACACAACCGATATTTGTTTGTCCCACTGTTCTTTCCCCTAAACTAGCAGGGTCTGGAAGTAGGGTAGCTAAAAACTCAATAGGTACTATCTTTTGACCTTTATGTTCAACCTCTTTGATACCTAACATACCAACATTTTGTAAGCAGTTCATATGGGCAATATAAGCATCTCCAAAAGTCATAAAAAATCTTATCCTTTTTAAACCTTTGATATTTTTACTTAAACTCTCCAACTCTTCGTGATATAAAAGATAAGATGGTTTTACCCCAATCTGGGGATAATCCCAATCAACTCTAATCTCTAAAGGTTTTGTTTCAACCCATTTACCATCTTCCCAGTATCTTCCATTTGCGCTTACTTCTCTTAAGTTTATCTCTGGATTGAAGTTTGTTGCAAAAGGGTATCCATGATCACCTGCATTACAATCCATAATATCAATATACTCTATTGTATCAAAAAGATTTTGTTGGGCATATTTACAAAATACACCAGTAACCCCTGGGTCAAATCCACTACCAAGTAGGGCAGTTAAATTTCGCTCTTTAAAATCTTCATCTTTTGCCCACTGCTCTTTATATTCAAATTTTGCCTCATCAGGATGTTCATAGTTTGCTGTATCTATGTAATGAGTATTTGTAACTAAACACGCATCCATGATAGTTAAATCTTGATATGGTAGTGCTACATTTAAAACAATTTTAGGATTTACTTGTTCTATTAGTTGGATTAAATCTGGCACTCGGTCTGCATCTACAGTTGTAACTGAGATATCTACACCAATTCTTTCTTTAATACTTTTTTGTATAGATTCACATTTACTAAGTGTTCTACTTGCTAATGTAATATGTTCAAATGTATCTATATTCATAGCACATTTAAGAGTTGCTACTGTACTTACTCCACCAGCTCCAATTATTAAGATACCTTTTTTTCCCATTATGAATCCTACTATATAAATTTTTAAAGAATTATATCATATTTACTTTAATTATGTTATATTTAATTTTAATATAAAAGAATAAAATATAAGGGATATAGATATGTTTCAGGAGTTTAATTTAGATGATTTTGATAATAGTGCAAAAGTGTTAGAGGAGTTAATTCAACAAAATAAAAATAGTTTAGATGAATTACTTAAAATAGAGGATAAGAGTTATACAAATTTTGTAGTTCCTTATCAAAAAATGAGTGAAAAACTAGAACAGTTTTGTACACCAATATTTCATATAGATAGTGTGAAAAATAGTGAAAATACACAAAAGGTATATAATGAGTGTTTACCTTTAATCTCCATTTATAGTTCACAATTAGCATCAAATGAAAATGTTTATAGCTCTTTTAAAGATATACAGTATAATAATAAAGGTACATTAACTATTGAACAACAAAAAGTTTTAGAGAATGAACTAAGAGATTTTAAACTTGGTGGTTGTGGGCTAAGTGATGATGATAAAAAAGAGTTAGAAACTATAAATTTAGAGCTTAGTGAACTAGGTAAAGATTTTTCTCAAAATTTACTTGATGCAACAAACTCGTGGGAGATGATTCTTGAAGATGAAAATGATATAAAAGAGATACCAAAAAGTGATTTAGAAACAGCAAAGTTTACTGATGAAAAAGATGGTAAAACTAAATATAAATTTACACTTCAAATGCCATCATATATTGCATATACTACTTACGGTACTTCAAGAGAAAGAAGAGAGGAGATATATCAAGCATATACAACAAGAGCTCCTCAAAATGGAAAATTAATTGAGAAGATTTTAATATTAAGAGATAAAGAGGCTAAACTACTTGGCTTTGAGAACTATGCTCAACTTTCACTTGCAACAAAGATGGCAAATAAAGAGGATGATGTTTTAAGTTTTTTAAATCAATTAGCAAAATATTCACATAAAAAAGCAAAAGTTGAATTAGATGAAGTATCTGAATTAGCATCAAAAGATGGTTGTGAAGATTTACAAAGTTTTGATTTGGGTTATTATAGTCAAAAACTAAAAGAGGCAAAGTATGATATAGATGAAGAGTATTATAGACCATATTTTGAAAAACAAAGTGTACTAAATGGACTTTTTGATTTCCTTGACAATACTTTTGAGATAAAGTTTGAAAAAGTTGAAGCTAAAGCTTGGGATGATAAAGCAGAAGTGTATCAATTAAGTGATAGTTCTTCTGGAAAAACTATAGCTAGATTATATATAGACTTAGAAGCCCGATCAGATAAAAGAGGTGGTGCTTGGATGAATAACTGGCATACTCATAGTGTTGTAGATGATAAAGAGAGTTTGGCAACTGCTTATATAGTTTGTAACTTTCCAACATCAAACGATAATACACCATCACTTTTAAGACATAGTGATGTTGTGACTCTGTTTCATGAGATGGGTCACGCTTTACATCATATGCTAAGTACAGTAAAAGAGCCATTTGTAAGTGGTATAAATGGTGTTGCATGGGATACAGTTGAGTTTCCATCTCAGTTTTTAGAGTATTTTGCTTATGATAAAGATGTTTTACAGATGTTTGCTAAACATTATGAAACAAAAGAGGTACTAGATGATGAGTCTATTGCTAAGCTTATAAAGGCTAGAAACTTTCAATCATCACTATCAACTATGAGACAGTTGGAGTTTGCATTGTTTGATTTTAAACTACATCAAGGGTTATACAATGAAGATGATGTACAAGTGTTATTGGATAGTATTAGGGATACAACATCTGTTATGAAGCCACCAGCTTATAATAAATTCCAAAATGGATTTGCACATATATTTGCTGGCGGATATGCTGCTGGATACTATAGTTATAAATGGGCAGAAGTTTTAAGTGCTGATGCTTTTTATATGTTTATTGAAAATCCAAATTCACATAAAGAGTTAGCTAAAAAATATAAAGAGATTATATTTGGGCTTGGTGGAAGTGTAGATATGAATGAATTGTTTTACCAATTTACATCAAGGGAAGCTGATATTAAATCTTTATTAAAAATTGATGGAATTATCAGTTAAATTTTGTTAATATCTCACTATTATGTAAACAAGGATAAAATAATATGGAAGATAATGGAACAGTAGTACAACTTAAAAATGCACTAAATCAACTTTTAAATGCTTATGAGAGCTTAAAAGCAGAGTCAGAACAATTAAAACAAGAAAATAAAAAAATTATAGAAAATTTAGAAAATTTAGAAAATGTAAATAGTGGTTTAAATGAAAAACTTACTAACTTAAATGATACTACAGATCACCACTCAACTGAGATGGGTGAGATGTTAGATAGAATAGAGTCTATTTTAGGTGATGAGAGTAATGATTCAGAAAAATATATAACAGATGATAGTGAAGCAGAAGATGAGCTTCCTTTATCAGATGTTGTTGAATCAATTGTAAATGATGAGAATATTGAAGATGAGAGTAATAACTCAAGTAATCAAAACACTACTAAAGATATAGATCTTGGAAGAATGCAGTCACTTTTAAATGGATTTAACAACTAATTGATAATACAATTAGAAAAAGAATCACTCTACTCTACATTTAGTGTGGATGATTTTTCACACTTGGATAATATCACCTCCTCAATGTCACCATCGATGGTTGAGTATTATTTAAGTGATTTATCTACATCTTCAGAATCCCAAGGAGATTATATCAATAGATCAAATATTCAACAAACAATATACTTAGGGGATTACTCTTTATTTCTTGATTATGATGATAATATATTTTTAGAATTTATAGAGAAAGAGGATGATTACGAAACTCAATCTTTGTGGTAAAAAGAGTTTAAAAAAATTGGATTTGTATATTTAATACAAATCCAATGATACTAACAAGAGGGTACATTTCCTGAATCAGAAGCATACTCATAAAAGAAATCATAGTAGTGAGGTATAAACTTCTCTTTTACTTTTTTAACATCTGGACAAAGTTTTTTAATCTCATCTGCTAATTTACCATCTTCTTGAATAGTTTCCCACTCATCTTGTGTATGTTTTCCTGCCATTTTAGCTCCACTTACTCCACAAGCTTTTTTAAGTTTTTTAGAGTAAAGTTTTTGCCCTTTTGTAACATCCGCTGATACTACAGTTGAAGCTAAACTTAAACCTATCACGCTAGTTGCTATTAATTTTAATCCTTTGTTCATAATATCTCCTTTTTATTTAGTAGCTAAAAATTTAGCAATTGATTCAATTTGTTCATCATTTAAAGATGTAACTTGACCTTTCATAACACCTTTCATTACGCCACCATAAGTACCATCTTTATAACCTTTTAAAGCTGTTACAGTTTTTTCAACTTCCCAACCTTGAATTACCATTGATTTACCTAAAGCTTTTTTCTCTCCAGATGGACCATGACACCCTGCACATTTTTTATATAAAGCTGCTCCATCCATTGCACTTAATGATGTTGCTCCTAAAACTGCTAAACCTAATACTATTTTTGTTAACTTTTTCATTTCGTTCTCCTTTTTTTATATAAGAGAAGTATATATGTTAATTGTGTAACGATTGTGAAACAGTAAAACTTTTAAAAAGATATTGTAATTTTAGTCCATTTTTTTAACTGGGAATCTATATCTATAGTTAAATTATACTCATCACATATCAGTTTAACTATATTTAGCCCTATACCAAAGCCCCCAACACTTTTATCAAATCTTGAGTATCTATTAAGCATTAACTTTATATTTTCTTTTTTTATCCCTCTACCTGTATCTTTTATAGAGAAACTATTCTTATCAAGCTTTATAAATATAGAGCCTCCTACTTTGTTGTATTTTATTGCATTTGATAAAAGGTTGTCTATTAGTTTCGATATTTTCTTTTTATCTATATATAGGATTGTATTTTCATTTAGGTTTGTTTCTATATCTATTTTTTTGATAGTTGCTAAAGTTCTAAAGTATTCAACTCGTTGTTCTAATATATTTTTTAGATTTATTTTTTCATTTGAAGATAAAATTTTATTGTTCAGTATCAAGTAGGTTAAGTCATCATAGATATTTGAGATAGTTTTTGCACCTATATCTATTCTATTTATAGTTTTTAAAAGATATTTATCTTCTATTTTATCTTTATCTATTAGTTCTATATTTGTCATAATAGTACTAACAGGTGTATTTAGTTCGTGTGTTGTATCTTTGATAAAAGTATCCAGAAGATGTAGTGCATCCTTCATAGGCTTTAAAAAAAGATTCATCAAAAAGTATCCAACTACTAACATAAATATAAAAAATATTGTTCCATATATTGCAATAGTGTTTATGGTTTGTGTCAGCCATAGTTTATCATCTAAAATTTGTACTATTACATATTGAGCACTTAGGTAATACTCTTGATGATTTTTAATATATCTTATGATTTTATTATTTGTATATAATATTTGGTCAAGTTGTATTTTTGGATTATTAAGGGTTGAGTATATTAGATTGTACTCCTTATCATATAAAGATGTTTTAAATTTATCATCCCTTGGATATATAAGAGTATCTGTTTTATCGTTGTGTAGCTCTTTTAATTGGACTATAAATTCATTTGCATATTGATTTAACTCTATTGTTCGTTTACTCTGATGTAACTCTTTTTGCATAGTATAATACAACGATACAATAAGTCCTAAAGTTATAATTGTAAAAAATACATATAAAGCTAAAAATCTAAATAATGTTTTTTTCTCACTTTGTGGTAAATCTATATCCAAGTTTTTTAATACTGACAATTTTTTCTTTTCCTAAATATTTTCGTAAATTTTTTATATAAGTTCTCAGTGCACTTTGACTTATATCCTCATCATATTCCCAAAGTGTAGAATATATAGTTTCGTGTGTAATTAGTTGATCTTTTTTTTGTAAAAATAGTTTTAATAGCTTTGCATCTTTATTGTTTAGTTGTATCTCTTTGTTTTCAATGGTAAGTAGATCGTTACTAGAGTCATAAAAGATATTTTTATCTATCTCTATTTTACTACTATTGTTATGAAAAAATTCTCTTTTTAGTATAGTTTCAACTCTAAGCCCTAACTCTTTTAATGCAAAAGGTTTTCGTATATAATCATCACAACCACTATTATAACCATTTTCCAAATCAACCATAGAGTTTAAAGAGG
>JAYEOQ010000164.1:0-2295 GCA_034723215.1 Campylobacterota bacterium
TGTAAGTTTTGCTAAGTATCTAAAGTCTTTTTTAAATTGTTTTAATTTACTATTATTAAAGTAGTTATTTAACTGTGTTAAATAGACTCTAATTTTACGAATTGATACTCTAAAATCATGAAGATAGATAGGGTTATTTGAATCTTCTAAAATCCCTTTTTGACTTGATCTAATATCTTTTAATAGTAAATATAATTTTTCTTTCAATAGATATTGTATAGAATCATTTTTCATAATCTAACTCCCATATTAACTCATAAATCCCACTTTTTTATCTTTGTCGAACATACTTTTCTGCTCTTTTTTTATCTCTTCAATAAAATCAGATATTTTAAATATAGGTTCATCTTCGATAGCTAGTTTATAAGCAGTATTTTTAATAATTAGTTCAATTTGACCACCAGTTAAAGAGTAAGATTTAAGTTTATCTATATTAAAATCTTCACTAAATGGCAGATTTGATGGTAGCAACTTCTCCCATAAAAGTTTTCGTTGAGCAACTTCTGGTTTTAAAAATTCTATTTTATAGTTAAATCTTCTTGAAAATGCTTTATCTATACTATCAAGTAGATTTGTAGTAGCTATCAAAATACCATCAAACCTTTCTATTTGCTCCAAAAATATATTTTGCATCTGATTGTGCATCTTATCACTACCACTTATTTGTCCACTTACACGGTTGCTTAAAAATTGATCTGCTTCATTTAATAGTAGTACTGGTTCACTTTTTGTTTTAACACATAACTCTTTATAATCATCAAATATTTTTCTAACATTTTTTTCACTTTCACCTACATACATTGATAATATCTTACTACAATCAAAACTAAGAACTTGCTTTTTTAGTGATTTTGCCAATGCTAATGCTGTGATAGTTTTTCCAGTTCCTGCTGCACCATAAAAAATAATTCTAGCATCAATCCCTTTTTTCTTATCTTTTATTCCCCATTTTTTAAGTTTATCAATAACTTTTTTATCAACTTGTCGTAAAAGAGAATCAAGAGTCTTTTTAGTTATATCACTTAATACAACATCATCAAGAGTTTTTTTAGGCTCAATAAGTTCAAATAACTCTTGCTCTTGTACTAGCATATCAAGTTTTATTTTTTGGGTTCTTTTTTGTTTCTTTACAGGGTGTGAAATTTTATATAATATTTGTTCAGGTATATAAAAATTTCTATTTATACCACCAAAAGGTGTAAGCATCTCATCATAATCAATTAGACTATTTGAGATGAGATTTCCACTCTCTTCTAGCAAACTTCTGTGTTTTATCTTCTCATAATCATCAAAAGAGATAAGAGCAATAAGTGAATTCATATCTCTTATAGATTCATCACTACCCCCGTACTCCTCTTTTAAAAGTGCTAAAAATATCATCTGCTCTTTCTCATTTAAATCATTTTCTTTAAAAAAGTCTTCAAGCATTATATTGTTTTTTGTTGTTTCAACTCGTTGTTGGATTCTATTTTCAAGTAAAGATAGTTTACTTCTTAATCGATTTGTATTTGGTGAGTCTTCATCAAAATTATGTTTTACTATGTTTAATTTTTGTGCTAAATCTATTTTAAAAAATTGGTCTTGTAGGTATTCTAGGTGGTCGTTATACTCTTTAATATCAGGTAAAACTAACTCCAAAGAACCAACCTCTAAAAGCTTTAAAAATGAACTACTTAGACTTACAACTGTGCTTATTAGTTCTAATTGTGAAAGTTCACTTATTTTAGTACTTGAAAAGTTGTTTTGAACTATCCATCCTAATTCTAAAAGGTTTTTTATATGGCAAATATTTTCAAGGTGTTCAAGTTTTTTTGTATCATAAAATTCTGATAATATATCAATCACCAGTAAACTATCTGTACCTATTATGTATTGTTTTGTTAAGTATTGTAAAATATTTACCTCAGGTAAACAACATTTTAATTGAGCATAAATATCTAAAGTTTCTATATCTTTTGATTCTATAAATTTAATTACATTTTTCATCATATTTATTTATTCCTAAATTTAAAAATAATTAATTTATTAGGAGTATAACCTTTTACCATTAAAAATAAGCTTCTTTGTAAGCTATATAATCATCATTTTTTCAACTTTTCCAACTTCACTTAAATTATTATAAGTTGGTAAGATATCAAATACAAATTCTTCTAAAATTATCTATTTGACATTGGGCATAACGCCATAGTTAAGAAACAAGTGGGCGAAACGACTTTTAAATTCAGTCTTTAAAGTCTAACTAATCGACACATAAAAGCTTGATGTTTCGGCAGTTTACACTTGTATTTTTCTACA
>JAYEOQ010000165.1:0-11353 GCA_034723215.1 Campylobacterota bacterium
GTGTATTCCGTATTATATCATATTTATTTATATCCCACAACTTCCAAGTGGCATTTGTAGTGAATCTTCATCTAATTTAAAAAAACTTTTTATGCATATTTAAAATACTTGTACCTATAAAATAACTTAAATATCCATACTCGTTATTTACTTGTGCATGTTTTAAAAACACATAATATAATGCTTTATTTGAGTTATTAATCAACGGTGGAATATATCCAGACTTTATACAATGATATGCAGTCAATAATCTTCCAAGCCTCCCATTTCCATCACCAAAAGGGTGTATCAATTCAAAATGAGCATGAGCTGTAGCAATTTGAATCAATGATAACTTTTTATTATATATCTCAGTCCATCTTTTTAACTCTTCTGGTATATCTCTATAGTCAGTTAGTGTCAACTCTTCACTTCCTGGTATTATTCTTTTATATTGTGAATATTCCCCTGCATCTGTTCTTATTCCATTCATTAACATATAATGCCATGTTTTTATCTCTCTTGTATCTATATCATTTATGGTATCATTAATAGTATCATTTATAACTTTAACTGTTAAATTAGCTAAGTTGTTAATTGATAACATCTCTCTTTTATCCATATCTTTAACCATCTCGTGTTTTTCAACAACTTTATTAAATGATTTTTCATTTATATCTTCCTCTATCTCTAGTGAACCAAAAGCTACTGTTTTGGAGATTCTATCGACAATATCAACTTCATTATTATTAAAATAAGAAAAATCTATTTTATTAATTTCGTTTTCTATATTGATTATTTCATCTAAATTTATTGAATCAAAACCAAAAGTTTTACAATACAACACATCTATTTTTAATTTATTTTCATTATTTATTGATACATCATCATCTATCCAATTTGGAATAGACATCCTACCCACCTCTAACTCTTGGGCTAATTTAGTAGAAAATCTAAACTTCTCTAAAAGTGATTTTAATTTTATGCTATATGGTAATTTTATATAATTGAACATTTTGCATCCTTATATGATATTTATACTTGTATTGTACATTAATTACAATAAAATGCTACTTGATATGCAATATAGCAATTTATAGAGCATTTATTTAGTTAATTTATATCTTATATCCCACAACTTCCAAGTGGCATTTGTAGTGAATCTTCATCTAAAAAGGAAGATTATAAATCTAGCTCAAATAATCCAATCACACACTTTAAACTTCTTTCATCTTTCAAGTCCTGATTTTGTATATGGTTTTGATGCACCTGCCAAAGATATAGATAAGAGATAAAGATAAAAAAACAATGAAAGTTATAGATAGAAACTAATGCGAGTTATAGTTGGATACGGAAACAGTTTAAGGGGTGAAGATGCCTTTGGGGTTGATTGTATAAAAGAGTTAGAAAAGTGTGAGTTAAAAGAGATCAAACTTATCTCAACTTTTCAACTCACCCCTGAGATTGTTTTAGAACTTTTAGAAGCCAATGAGATTATTTTTATAGATGCTTGTTACTCTTTGGAAAATCAATATAAATTATGTTGTGGTATCAGTAAACAAAATAACTCTAATCTAACACATCATATCACCCCTTTTAATATTATCACTATTCTAAATGGTGCTTATAAAAAATATCCTAAGTTTTATATATACTCAATGCTTACAAATAGTTTTGATGGTATTTTAGATATTAAACTTTATAATAAGTCAATAAAACTAACCATTAGTCAAATTATTATTTAACTCTTTTTTTTAAATACTAATTAGATATAATCGCCACTATGAATAAAGATAATAAAAGATTAGCAGTAGCATTTACTGGTCCTTCAAATAGTGGTAAGACAACACTTATAATAAAAGTGTCAAATATACTTCAAGATAGTGGTTATAAAGTAGCAATCGTAAAGCACGATCCAAAAGATAAAGCAGTTTTTGATAAAGAGGGAAAGGATAGTTTTAAATTTTCTCAAACAGGTGCCGATGTAGCTGTAGTATCTCCAAACAAAACTACAATATTTAAAAAGCAAACTTCAGATATAGATACACTTATTGATATATTTGATGATTTTGATTTTTTACTTGTGGAGGGTTTAAAAACTCTTCCTCTTCCTCGTATTTGTGTGATGAGAAACAATATCGATGAGAGATATTTTGAAGTAAGTGACTCAATTGCAACTGATGATAGTATAAATCATAATAACTTTTCAAATCAAATGAATATATTAGATTTAAACAATCCAGAAAGCATAGTAGAGTGGATAAAGCAAAACGCTAAAAAAGTATAACAAAGGTATAAAATGGAAGATATAATAGAATCAATCAAAAAATCAACAATAGAGATAAAAAAAATCATAGAACTAGGTGACACGAGTAAAAGTGAAGAGCAAAACTCAACTGGTGATACTCAACTTAAACTTGATATTAAAAGTGATATTGTTATAGAAAATAACTTTAAACAACTAAAAAGTGTAAAACAAATTGTAAGTGAAGAGCAAGAGCATATAATAGATATAAACGAAGATGGTGAGTATCTAATAGCTTACGACCCACTAGATGGAAGTAGTTTAGTTGATGTAAATCTTGCAGTTGGTTCTATCTACGGAATATTTAAAAATGACTTCACAGGAGATAATATTGTAGCTTCTGTTTATGTTGTATTTGGACCTCGTGTAGAGATGGTAGTATGTGACGGGCAAACTGTAAAACTTTATAGAATGCAAAATGAAGATTTTAATTTTATTAAAGAGATAACTATGAATGAAAAAGGTGATTTAAAATCACCAGGCTCTACTCAACAATGTTGGTATGACCACCATAAAGATATGGTAACTCAAATGTTTGAGGATGATTATAAACTAACATATAGTGGTGGTATGGTTCCAGACCTTCATCATATACTTTTAAGAAGTGGTGGACTATTTTCATACCCTGGGGCTAGTGATAAACCAAAAGGGAAACTAAGACAACTTTTTGAAGTTTTCCCATTTGCTCATATTTTTGAAACTGCTGGTGGTGGTGCTATTGATGGTGAGTTTAGAGTTTTAGATATCCCAACACTTCACATTCATGATACATCTCCATGTTTTTTTGGAAGTAACTACGAGATTGCTAAAGTTAAAGAAGCTTACAAAAAATAGATGGAAAACAGTGCCCAAAGTTCAAATGAACATCCAAAAGATAAATGGCAAATAGCTTTAGATGACCCTCTAAAGTTTTTGCAAGATTGTCAAACAAATCATAATATCGATTCGTGTATGAAATGTGATAAAATTTTAGATTGTGAAACTAGAGATATCTATATCAAAGCTGTTTATGAAAGTATGAACAAAGGTAGTGGTGGTGGGTTTGAGTTTTAATTTAACTCTAAAGCTTTAGCTACACAAGACTCTAATGATGTTGTATCTGATATAGTTGATTTAATATAATCTGGGAAATATTTAGCTGTTGTTTTTCCAATACCTATAGCCTTATAACTATCATCCCAATCAAAAGATTCTAAAAAGCATTTTATTGTTGAGGGTGATGAAAATATTATAGTTGAACCTTTTGGTGGTTTTTGGTTTTTACTATTGTTTTGACATACTGATTCATAAACAATTATATCATCACATTGTAAAGTATCTATAAGATTTGAAACAACCTTTGAACCTCTAAGATATAATACTTTTTTACCTTTTAGTTTCTCTTTTATCTCTAAAGCAAACTGATCTCCATGATTTGTAACACCTGTAAATTCTAAATCTCCACCTAAGCTTTTTAAAATATTTGCTGTCATTGGGGCTATTGCATAAGAGGGAATATTTTTCCATTCATTAGTAAAAGAGTCAATAGAATAAAGTCCGTTTTTTGATGTAAAAATCAAAGCATCATATTTACTAAAATCAATATCTTGCTTTATATATTTTATTTCTAAAACTGGTAGATTTTTTGCACCTTTAACTTTTTTATCACTTAAAATATATATATCCATCTTATTTAATCCCTTTCATCTTTTAATTTAAAAGATAAAACCAAAGCAATAGTTAAACATATAATAGTAAAACTATATAAAACAGTATAATTTGTAAAAGTTAATAACACCCCACCAAATATAGAAAAAAACATCCCAAAAGATACAATATTTGTTTGCAATGCACTATAAACTGGTCGTTTCTCTTCTGGTGCTAATATCAACAACAGATTTCCAGAAGCAATTCTATTTCCATCCATAGCAGTACCTACTAGAAAAAATATCAACATATATCCATATAGATGGGTATTTACAAATGCTAAAAAGATAGCAAATATAGTTGTAGCAATTGTTATTTGTGCTATAAGTTTATTTAACCCTTTTGAACTAAGCTTCCCCCAAACAATATTACTAAGCATCGCTCCAACCATTTGTGAAGTGATAAGTAAACCAACAGCAGTACCATCTAAATCTATCTTTGTACCTGCATCAACTATTATAAATGGCAATGCGAACAGATATGAATAAGCTAAAAGAAAAGTTGTAACTTGTACTTTTAGTTGAGTATCAGATTGTAAAGTTGCATAAGCATTTTTTAGAAATAGTTTAAATGATTTCTCTTTAACTGCAACTTTCTCTTTAATAGGTTCAGCAACAGTCCCAATTGCTAAATAACCAAATCCCATAATAAAAGCAGATGCTACAAACAACACACCAAAACTAAAAGGTGCTTCATAAGTAGCCAAAATATACCCAGCAACTGCCCCACTCATCAAAGCCCCTGCTCCACTAAAAAACTGCCGTATTGACATAGTTTTACCACGGAATTTATGGGTAAAAAGTTTTGCTACAATCTCTCTAAAATATATAGCACCAAATCCAGCTGAAAATGAGAATATAAAAAGCCCAATACCAATACACCATAAAGTTAAATTTGGACTACTCTCTCCAAAAAGTAAAATAGCAACACCTATAAATAACCATGCAAAAAATCTAGTTGTTAAAACTCTTCTAAAGTATGGTAACATCCTAGGGTAACTTTGAGCATGAAAAGCCGCATAAAGTTGAACTAAAATAGCACCACCTCTAAGTAGAGATGAGAAAAACCCTATTAAGATTGCACCACCACCAAAGTGTGAAACCATAAGAGGTAAAATAGTATGCGGTTCAGCGATAGTTGTACCTATAGATAGAAAAAATCCGTGAAGTACATTTCTTTTATGGTCGGATGGTTTATCTTGTGGTTTTGCCATTATTTATTGTCCTTTATATCATCCCATGTTGATATATATTGTTTTACTTTTTTATCTAAAAACTCCATACGCTCTTTCCCTTTTGGGATAGTTTCTCTATAATTCTTCATCTCTTTTAAAAATTCACCTATAGAGTTTGGTATAAGTTTTTGTAAATATCTTCTTAAATATTTTGCCATAGCAGGGGAACTTCCAGATGTAGAAACTGCTATAGTTAAATCATCTTTTTTTATATATGATGGAAATATAAAATCACAATAATTCACACTATCTACACTATTTACTAAACAGTTAGATAAAAGTTTGGCTTCTTTGTAAATCTCTTCTTGTAAAGCTATATCATTAACTGCAACAACCACTATAGCAAAATTTTCTATATCAAGTTTATTATATAATCGATTTTCATACAATAAACTATTTTCATCAATAGTTCTTTTCATATTTTCACTTATTTGTGGAGAAATAACTTTTATATTTGAAGTAAAATCCAATAAATATTCTAATTTTCTAGTAGCAATATTGCCACCACCAACAATCAAAACTTTCTTATTGTCAAGTTTGATAAAAGTTGGTAAATATGACATATTAATCAAACCACTTTAGTTCATCTCGTAAATTTACAACTTCACCTACAACAATAAGAGCAGGTGTAGGTAAACCTTTCGCTTTGGCTTCTATATTTTCTAAAGTTCCTATTACAACTTTTTGTGTTGGTGTTGTACCTTGAGATATAACTGCAACTGGATAATCTTTTGGTTTACCAACTTCTATTAACTTTGATGATATTTTTCCAAGATTCCTTAATCCCATTAAAAATACCAAGGTTTCATTTGTATTAAAAGATCCCCAATCTATTTGAGATACAGATTTTGAAGATTCATGACCAGTAATAACTCTAAAAGAGCTTACTATTCCTCTTTGTGTTACTGGTATTCCAGCATAAGCAGGGACACTTACAGAAGATGTGATACCTGGTACTATCTCAAACTTCACATTTCGCTCTTTTAGATAAAGAGCTTCCTCCCCACCACGACCAAAAACAAAAGGATCACCACCTTTTAATCTTACTACATTTTCATATTTTAGTGATGATTGATAGATTATCTCATTTATCTCGTCTTGTTTTACTAGATGTATCCCATCTGATTTACCAACATCAATAAACTCACAATCCTCTTTTGCCTCTTTTAAGATAAGTGGATTTGCTAATCTATCAAAAATAATAACATCTGCTTCTTTGATAAGTCTCATTGACTTTATAGTCATAAGCTCCATATCTCCAGGACCAGCCCCTACTAAATGTACAGCTTTACTCATACTTTATCCTCAATTTTAAATTCTTTCATAATCTCAATTACTTTAATTTACGAGCAAAGGTATATAATACTGGTAGATATATTAGATTTAAAATAGTTCCCCAAGCCAAGCCAAAACCAAGTGCTATAGCAATAGGTTGGAATATGACAGCTTGACCAGCAGGAAAAAATATCAATGAACTCATACCAATTAAAGTTGTAACTGTTGTAATTATAATAGGTCTAAATCTTTTTGTTGCTCTATAAAATACCTCTTCAATATTTGTAGCCTTTTTAAGATATGTCATCATAATTATACCATCATTTATAACAACTCCAGCAAGACCAAGACCACCAATCATAGATGGCATAGATAGATTCAGTCCTAAAATTTTATGCCCTAAAAGAACACCTAAAAATGAAAATGGTATAACACTCATTAAAATAGCAGTCTCTCTAAATGAATTAAACAGATACAACATAGAAAGCATTATAAGAAGTATTGCTAAAATAGAAGCATATATCATATCTCTCATAAGCTCTTTTTTCTTTTGAGCTTCACCTTTAAATATAAGCTTAACTCCACTTTTTTTAATCTCATCAAGTACTGGCTGTATAGCATCTACAACTTCACTAGATGTTATCTTTTTTGGATTTACATTTGCATATACATAAAAGTTTTTTTCTCCATTATCTTTAATAAGTTGTTCAAATGATTTCTCTATTTTAAAATCACACACTTCATTCAAGTTAACTGTTGTTCCATCTTTTAGTGGTATTTTTGTAGTTTTAAATGATTCAAAATCATCTTTACTCATACTTTGTATTTTTATATCTAGCATCTCTTTTGCATCAAAAGTAACACCTTTTTTTCTAGTTAAATACATATTTGATAAGAATGACCCAACACTAGCTTCTGTAATACCCAACGATTCACCATAATTATTTACTTTTAGTTTTATCTCATCAACTCCAAATCGTACTGAGTTTTCAACAGATTTTACACCATCTATAAGTTCTATTGCTGCTACTAATTTATCCATTGATTTCATTACTAATATATTATCATCAGAAACTAAACCAATTTTAACATCTGCTTTTATTGGTCCAACTTTCCTTTCAACTACTGCTATCTCTGTTAAGTTGTATTTAGATTTATAATCTTTCTCATCTAAGAACTCTTTAAATAGAGTTGATAGCTCTTGAGACTTCATAGTTCTTGTTCGACCCTCATCATCATAATAAAAACTTAAATAAGGTGTGATATATTTATCTAAAAAGTTATCAGCTTTTAGTTTATTTAGCTCGATACTCATATACATAACATAAGGGAAATTTTCACTATTGCTTCCACTATCTCTTCTAAATCCAGCAACAGAATCTATCCCTCTTATATGAAACTCCTCTTTTTTTAATATAATCTCTTTTTCTATCTGTTTAACTATCTCAAAAGCATCTTTTAAAGTAGTATTTTCATTTGCTTTTATTGATATTTTTATATCATTTGCATCAAAGGTTGGAAACATCTGAAACTTTGAACTTTTTACCATACCTATAGTTATAACTGGAACTAAAACAATAAAAATAATCAAAAATGACTTTTTCCATCTCATAAAAAAATGGATAATATCACTATAAATTTTATTTGCTCTACTCCAGTTAGTCACTTTTGCACCAACTTTTAAAGTATGTGCAGCATGAATTGGTAAAAAGATAAATGATTCTATTAAAGATGCAACAATAAGTGCAGAGAGTGCGATTGGTATAAGCTTCATAACCTCACCCATAGTTCCACTAATCATCAATGCAGGTAGAAATGAGAATAGCGTTGTAATACTAGCAATAAATACAGGCTTAACCATCTCAGAAGCACCTTTAATAGCTGCCTCTTTTGGCTCCATACCCTCCTCTATATGTTGTTGAATATTTTCACTTACAACAATAGCATCATCAACTACAATACCTAAAGCGATAAGTACCCCAATCAACGAAATAAGATTTATCGTATATCCTAAAAAATACATATAAACAGCAGCAATCACAAATGATGTAGGGATACCAAGAGCAATAATAAATGACATTCTACCATTTATTAAAAGTGCAACAAGTAGAACAATAAGTATAATTCCAAGTAATATATTTGAACCAACTATATTTAGTCTATCTTTTATCCTTTGGCTATTATCATCACTTATTGATATATCAATTTTATCTTGCTTTAGTTCCATTTTAGCAATAAGCTTATTTATTTTATCAGATATCTCCATCGCATTTGAAGTTTCACTTTGTTTTACAGATAAAGATAAAGCATTTTTTCCATTATATGAATATATTGTAGATGAGTCCTCATATCTTTTTTTAATATGTGCTACATCTTTTAAGTAAAAGTTTCCTGTTGATAATTTTATCATAGAGTTTGCTAACTCATTTGTTGTTTTAGCTCCATTGTATGTAGAGATATAAAAGTGTTTTGTTTCACCCTCTATTTTACCAATAGGAAAAATATATGACAGTGTAGATATTGAATCAAATAGTTCATTTTTATTTATACCATAAGCTTCAACTTTTGCATCATCAATTAAAACCTCATAGTATTTATCACTATCTCCAAAAATAGTAACATCACTCACACCACTTATATATAAAAGTTCACTTTTAAAGTTATCAGCAAAATCTTTCATCTGATCTACACTTAAAATTTCAGATGTTAGTGATATATCAATTAAATCTTTTGAACGCTCCATAACTGTAACACTCGGCTCATCCATATCAGAGGGTAAGTTTCCTAAAGTTAAAGCAACTGCATCTTTAACTTTATTTGCCATATTAAATCTATCTTTACCTTTAGCTAACTCTAAAACAATTGCAAATCTACTTGGACTAATAATGGTTGTTACATCTATTACACCCTCTAAAGATTTTACATTGTCCTCTATTTGAGTTACTGCCATTTTATCTAGTATATCAACAGAAGCCCCTGTATATGAACCTTTGATAGATACCATATCCATATCAAAGGTTGGGAAAATCTCTTTTGGCATTTTTGTATATGAGTATATCCCTATTGCAAAAATAAGGAAAAAGAGTACATAATTCATACGAGCATTATTAACAAAAAATCTTAAAAATTTTTCAAACATTTTATATCCTATATTATATTAAATGGATTATATAGTAAGAATATTAATAGAGTGTTAAAAAAATAGATATAGGATGATAATGTGATAATAAACTTTGACTTTAACAAATTTTTGTATGATATAGATATTTAGAATAAACTTTTTTAATTATTTTTGGTATAATCAATATATCATATATAGTGTTGGAGTGTAATGAAAAATAAAATAAACTACTATTCAATCAATGAGTTAACTAATAGTTTAAATGTATTGGTTATACAAAGCAGCTGTGAAATAGAAAATAATTTCTCTAAATACTTTACAGAGATATTTAGTAGTGTAACATATATGACAAAATATGATAATCTTATTGAATTTGTTAAAGATAAAAAGCCAGACTTTATATTTTTAGATATTCAAACTCAAAATCTTCAACCATTTAAATTTATAAATATAGTACAAGATATTATCCCAAATCAGATATTTATCATAATCTCAAGCATAAGCAATAAAGAGATTCTTTTAAAGTCTATAAACTGTCATATTACAAGTTTTTTAGAAAAACCATTTACAACAACAGATTTAAAAGATACAGTTGTAAATTGCTTAAATTTTATAGTTCGTAACAATCCAAATCTTTTATCAGATAAAAAAGAATCTAATGGAGATACAACTGTTATAGATGCTATTTCATATTTAATGGAAAACTATCAAAACAATATAGAACTTATTAACCATTATAAAGGTGTTCCATTAATTAGAAATGCTTCAATAGTGGATCTTAAAGGCGATACTGTTTCTATAAAAATTAAAGATATACAAAAATATATTTTAGATTATTCAAATCATACTATTATCAATACTAACTATTTTACAGGAGATATATATGCTTATCTTAAAGAGGTTGATATTAATAAAGGTATAGCTATATTTCATAAGTTAAATTTCATACCATCTTATGTACACCATAGGAAAAATCCACGAATTTCACCTGATGACAATTTTAAAATAACAATGAAAGGTAAAAAGATACTGTATAGTTTTAATATTATTGATGTATCTATTAATTATGCTTTAGTTACTTTAGCTTCTTTACCAGAAAATTTAATTATAAATACTGAACACGATATATATCTCTCATTTCAAGAACCAAAGAATTTTAGAGAAAGTAAATTTGAAGCATATCGTATCCATACAAAATGTACCATTTCTGATATTTTTGATATAAAAAGTTCAAAAAAGATACTTCTTAATTTTAATCTTAAAGAAAATGATAGGGAAAAACTTGATAGTTATATTTATAAGCGTGGTTTAGAACTTGTAGCTGAATTTAAGGCAAATTATTTAAAAAGCCTTAAAAAATAATAGCTTACTAAAGTTATAATAAACTCAGCCCCAGCATAACCTTTATCATCTTCAACATATAATGATGAGTAAAATTATCTTTTTATTTTGAGATATTTTAAATTAAAAAATAAACTTGGTTACTAAATTAAAAATTGAGAAAACTTAAAGTATTTCTTAGAAGTGTTATAATGCTAGTGTTTAAGGGAAATTTATGTGGCTCCGGCACCTGGGGAGTCTTAAATATAAACAAATAACCATAAATCCCTATAAATAGGTACTTTCTAATAATATACTTTTCAAATAATACTAGTAAGAATGGATATTTTTAGCACAATATTATCACAGTTCAGTTAATAGTTCCGTTGTAAATGAGCCTTTTGATTTTGTTTTTCTATAATGCCAAATAAAT
>JAYEOQ010000166.1:0-2246 GCA_034723215.1 Campylobacterota bacterium
TAAAATTTTTCAACTCTAAACTTCCTTCTCTTTGTTTTTTACCCCAAGTTGGCTCTGGAAAATAACTATCATTTTTAAACCTCGCTTGTATATGAAAATGAACATGAGGAACATAGTTTCCAAATGATGCTATATTTATCTTATCTGGTTCAAAGTAACTCAACATCTCTTTTTCACAAATATCCAACACCCTTAAAATCTCTAGCTTTGTCTTCTGATTGCATTGACTAAACTCTTTTATAGGTTTTTGTGTAAATATTTTAAGCCAAGGTATCTCAAACTCTTCTATCTCTATTTTTATAAGATTATTCTCATAGACAACAAGTGGGTTCAAAACTAAACTACCATTTTTATATGTTGGTGGTCACCCAAAAGCTTATAGATATTTTTTCTATCCTCTTCGTTGTGAACTTCCATCTCCAAAGTGTGGCTTGTAAATTTACCCTTAGCACTTGTCTTAGATGGTTTAACTCCATGTTTTCTATCCTCTAAAACCTCTTTAATGATAGATTTTATATCTTGCTCTTTTCTTATTACTACTTTATATTGCCAATTGCAAGGATAATCTAACTCTAGTTTATGTTGATTTAAGTCTATCATCTTTGAAAGTCACCAGTTTTTCCACCACTTTTATGTTCAAGTTGAACATCACTTATTATCATACCTTTATCTATTGCCTTAACCATATCATAAATAGTAAGAAGACCAATACTTACACCAGTTAAAGCTTCCATCTCAACACCTGTTTGTCCTGCAAGTTTTGTGGTAACTGTAAGTTTAAATCCAGGTAATTCATCTATTTGTTCAACATCACAATTAATTCCACTTAAAAGCAATGGATGACACATAGGGATAAGCTCTGGAGTTTTTTTAGTCCCCATAATTGCAGCAATAACGGCTGTTTGAACTACTGGACCTTTTTTATTGCTATTTGAAGTTACATTTTCAAATGCCTCTTTTGACATAGTGATTGTTCCACTTGCTATTGCTACTCTTGTTGTATTCTCTTTAGTTGAAACATCAACCATCTTTGGTCTATCATTTTCATCTAAATGTGTTAAATCTTGCAAAGTAATCCTTTTATTATCATTTATATCTATATATTAATATTTTTATTATTATACTTAAAGTCTTATTAAAGTTTAATAGCACTATAAACCCTTTAAATAAAGGGTTTATAGCCATTTTCTTTATACAAATTTTAAAATTCTTTTGAAAAGTTGGAATAAAAGTGGAAACAAATGTTTCTCTTGCTTAAAATTGTTTTGTACAAAACAAGTTTCTGGATTATTTCGGAAACAATTAAAGGTACGAATATGAGATGTTACAAGAAACTTAAATAACTTAAAAAAGATAATAAATAGTATTAACTTAGAAAAACTAAAAATAATTGAGAGACAACAATAATGACAAACTACATATCAGTAAATGCAAAATACTATAAAGCAAATCAATCTTCAAAATTATCAGAACACAACAATAGGGAAAGTAATATTGATTATCTACTTGATGAAGAATATATTAAATATCAAAATAAAAACATTGAATAGAATTGTATCATAATTTATCTAAACAATAAAAGTACTGATGATATTCTATATCTTTTCAATAAGAAATCCACAAATGACCACAAAGCCTTTTAAATAAGGCCTTGTAAGTATACTATAAAAGTATATTTATTGTTTAAGTGTAGTCTCTTTTATGATATTAAAGAGACTCAATAAAGTGTTCAATCTCTTTTTGTTCATCTCTTAGAATCTTAATCGCTTTTGGATCTTCAAAGTTTAATGAACTTAACCAATTATATGTTGATGGGAATGCAATAGTAGTTTTATCACTTCCTTTTTTCTTGTAAATTGCCAATGAACATGGAGCAAATGCTGCAGCTTCAGGTCTAGTCTGTGCAGCTAAGTACATAACTTTAACTTTACAAATTGAATAAGTTGTGTAAAAGTCATATTTATCTTTTATACTTGGATATGCTTTTTTAAGATTTAGCCCATTAACAACTTTAAACTTATGTTTTATCATTGTATTAATAAGTTTATTTGAAAGAATTGTAGGATTTCCTTCTAACTCTTTTTTATAAAGAAGCTCACCTTCTGGTTTCTTTACATTGTAGTTGAATTTTTTAGGCTTTTTAACATCAAATCCAAAAGCAGAAGCTACTTTATTTGTTTTTACTTCAAGTTTATCTAAAAGCTTACAATCTTTTGCTCCTAAAACTTTTTTCATTGTATCTGTAT
>JAYEOQ010000167.1:0-2245 GCA_034723215.1 Campylobacterota bacterium
ATATTAGGTAGTGATCATTGTCCTGTATCTTTACAAATGGAGTTTTAATTGAATTTAATTAAAAAGGCAATATTAAAAAAAACAAAACGACTATAACACTTTTAAATGAAGGGGATGAGGCTGTAGTATTTGAACCTAAATTTAGAAAAAGTTGTTTTTGATGATAATAGATGAATTTAACAATAATATCTATGATGATTTTGAGGAGTTTTTTCTTGATATTTTAAACAAAAAAAGATATTAATCTTGAAGTTGGTGATGAGTTAGAACTATTAAATAAGCACTTTGGTAAGTTAAAGTTTATAGAACATTAGTTTAACCAAACTATTAAATTAGATATATTACAATAAAATAAAGGGTTTAGTTATGAAATGGTTAGTAGGATTATTAATGGTTTGTAGTTGTTTGTTTTCTGATATTATAGCAGTGGCTAGTGATGGTGATAGTTTAAGCTCAAATATAAGTTCAAAAGCATCGAGATGTGATTTTTATATATTTTTAGATCAAAATGGAAATATAGTAGAGATATTAAAAAACACACACAAAGATATAAAAGGTGGAGCGAGTTCACAATTGGTTAAGATGTTAAAGAAGAAAGATATTTCCCGTTTTGTAGCTTCAAGTTTAGGCGATAAATTGATTGATTCATTAGATTCAAATAATATTAAATATACTATACATCAAGGTGATATCAATAGTATTAAGAGGTGATAATGTTATCACCTCTCTTAATATTAAAATATCTATCAATGATAATCTAGTTACACCGGTATTTCAATTATAAATCTTACACCCTTATATTTTTCACCCTCATATTCATATTCAATGTTTTGTGCAGCTATTATACCGTTAAGATGTTTTGTTATAATAGATTGAGTCATATACAATCCTATACCAGTACCTTGTGATTTATGCTTAGTTGTAAAATATGGTTCAAATATTTTATCTATTATATCTTCAGATATTCCACCGCCATTATCTTTTATCTCAACAAATGCCGTATTATTTTTTTTGTAAATATTTATAAAAATCAATCTTCTGGATTCTTTTGGAAGTATCACAAGTGCATCCTTTGCATTCTTGATAATATTTAGAAAAGCTTGTGTTAATTCATTTTCCAAAGATGTGATTTCTATATCTTCTATATCTTCTATCACCTCTATATTATGTGTTTTAAAAGATGCAGTTAAAAGATTTATTGTTTTATCTATACTAAATTTAAGTGTAAATGCAATTTTTTCTTTACTTGGTATAAAAAAGTCTCTAAAATCCTCTATAGTTTGGGATAGATATTTAGTTTGTTCATTTATATTATTTGCATATTTTCTTAAATTTTTATCTTTTACTTCATCCATATCTATATCTGCTACTATATTATTTGCCCACATTGATATAATTGCTATTGGCTGTCTCCATTGGTGGGCAATATTTTCTATCATCTCACCCATTGAAGCTAGTTTTGCTTGTTGAAATAAGCGTTTTTCCTGTTCGCGTATCGTTTGATTTAATTCATACTCTTGTGTTATATCTTGTGTTGTCCCTATTGAGATAATTGGTTTATCATCTTTATCATAAGTTGTTTCAAACTCTTGCTTAACCCATTTTATCTTTTTATTTGGCATTATAAATCTATGAACTACAGAATATTTCTTTTTATTGATTAACGATGTTGAATATTTCTCATTGACCATATCTCTATCTTGTGGATCTATCATATCTAAATAAAGTTCGTAAGAAGGACTTACTTTATCTTTTGATAACTCTAATATATTATAAATCTCATCCGACCAATAAAGTTTATCTTCTACTAAGTTATGCTCCCAAAATCCCAATTTGGCAATTTTTTGAGAATACTTAAGTTTTTTTATCTGTTCCTCTACTTTATTTTGAAGTTCTCTTCTTTTATTTGCTTCAATAGATAATTTTCTAGTATAAAATAATATTATAGAGATTATAATGACAAAAAATAATATTACAACTCCTATATATTTTAATAAATCTGTAGGGCTAATACCATATTCATATTTTAAAGCTAAATATTTATTTCTTATTTCATCTTTTTGTTTAGTACTCATTATATTTAATTCTTTATTTATAATACTAACAAGTGCGGACCAATCATCTCTAATAGCCATTGCATTTTCATGAAGTCCAAAAGGAGTTGGAGCAGCTACTTTAATATTAATAAGGTCTAATTCTTTTATCAGGTAACTTCCTGCAATTACATTTCCAATATAAGCATCTG
>JAYEOQ010000168.1:0-11294 GCA_034723215.1 Campylobacterota bacterium
AATATATCTTTAAAATAGTATCTATGCTTTTTATTTTGTAACTGTTTTTTTGGTACAATAAAAGAGTTATTGTTCTCTTTATCAACTCTTATTAATTCGTTACCTAAGTTATCTATATATCTAAATTGAACAACTGAAGGTGCACTTTTAATTATTGATAAAAAAAGTTCATTAATAAAACTTTCGCTATTACTATTTTTAACAAAGTCGATAAATTTTTTATTTTCTTTTATCCCTATAACTGTTTGATCAAATTTATTTATATGACTTTTTAATAAAACATCTCTCTCTTTAAATTTAAACTCTGCTTTTTGAAGAGACAACTTTTTTATCACCACCTCATCTGATTTAATTTGTAAAATAAAATAAGATACTCCAAGTACAACTGTTAAAAATACAAATAGAATAAATAATTTTGTTTTCATAATCAACTTTTAAATATTAAACTTTTTCAACAAAAGATGATAGTATATCTCTTTTATTTCCACCAAAATTAATCTTTAATTTTAAATCTTTTCCAGCTTTTTGAACACTTATAACTCGTCCCATACCAAATATTTTATGTTTTACTAAGTCATCTTTTTTAAATGCATTATTTTTTTCTATTATTAAACTACCTTTAATCAGATCTGACTCTGTTAAAAATCTACTTTTTACAAGTTGAGTTCTTCTACCTTTATAAAATCTGCTATGAACATAACTTAAAGTTAATTCATCACAAGCACGAGTAATAGCAACATATCCAAGTCGCCTCTCCTCTTCTATATCACTACTATCACCAACTATTGGGAAAAACCCCTCTTCAAGTCCAATAATAAAAACATGTTTAAACTCCAAACCTTTACTAGCATGGATACTCATTAAAGAGATATGCTCATCATCTATAGTATCTGCGGCACTCTCTAGTGAAATTTCATTTAAAAAATCTTCAAGATTTAGATCTACATTTTGTATAAAAAAATCTCTCAAATATCCATAAAACTCATCAATATTTGCAATTCTATCATCAGCATCAACAACTTTTGCATATGTTGTTTTAAAATCAAATGTTTCCTCAAACTGGTCAATAAACTTGAGTTTAGCATCTACTAACAACTCTTGTAAATCCTCAATAGAAGCTACAAATACCTTTAGAGTTCTTGCATTTTTCTTTCCAACTATTAATGCCAACTCTTCTGGTGTATATTCATCCATTATATTAAATATTGTTTTTGCTTTTGCATGTGATTCAGCTTCAAGTTTATCTATAGTTGTTTTACCAATACCTCTTTTTGGCTTATTGATAATTCTTTTAATTGAAAAGTTATCATTAGAGTTTGTAACAACTCTAAAATAAGCAATTAAATCTTTTATCTCTGCTCTTTCATAGAACCTTACACCACCAACTAATTTATAGCTTATTTTTGACCTACTTAATCCCTCTTCCAATGCTCTACTTAAAGCATTTACCCTAAACAATATAGCTATATCATTTAGATGTTCACCAGAATCAACTAGCTTTTTTATATCATCTACTATTTTTCTGGTCTCTTCATTTTCATCACTAGACTCATATACCTTAAGTGAACTACCCTCATCTCTTGTACCTACTAATTTTTTCCCTAGCCTATCACGATTGTGTTCTATTAGTGCATTTGCATGATATAAAATTTTATTAGTTGATCTATAATTTGATTCTAGTTTTACAACATTAACATCATCAAAAATATCTTTAAAAGTTAAGATATTTTTAATAGTTGCACCTCTCCATCCATAAATAGATTGATCATCATCACCAACCACACATAAGTTTTGATGTTCTGAACAAAGTTTTTGTAATAGTTTATATTGTAACTCATTAGTATCTTGATACTCATCCACCATAATATATCGATTTCTTAAACTTGTCTCTTTAGCCAACTCTTTATTATTATCTAAAATTTTATATGTCAAAAGTAATAAATCATCAAAATCTACAAGATTATTCTCCTCAATATATTTTTCATATTTTTCATAAACATTTGCAATTTGAGTAAAATATTTATCTTGTGCTGTCTCTTTAGCTTCTTCAATTGATACTATAGAGTTTTTATATTTTGATATCTCATTAGCTAATATTGAAGTTGTAATCTCTTTATCTATCGCTTTAAGTATCTTCTTTTTATCATCGCTATCTATTATTACAAAATTATTTTTTCGTCCTAATTTATTTATATTAAATTTTAAAAAAAGCAATCCAAACTTATGAAAAGTACACAACAAAGGTGGATAAGATACATTATCAATCATTGCAAACGCTCTTTGTCTCATCTCTGTCGCTGCTTTATTTGTAAATGTTAAAGTTAATATTGATGCTGGGTCTATACCTATTGAGATCAAATAAGCTAATCTTGTAGTGATAGTTTTTGTTTTACCACTTCCAGCGCCAGCCAAAATCAACATCGGACCATCTATATGTTGAGCTGCTTCTTTTTGAGATTCATTTAGTGTTGTTAACATAGTACCTCTTTCATTTAATATACTAATATTATATCATTAAAAAACTAAATAGAATATACAAATTAATATTTTTATTAGTTTTACTAATAATTAATTTATATTTATATAAACATATGTTATTATTGTTATTATTAAAACTTAAAAGGTTAGTTTATGTTATCAGATTTTACGAAATTAAACACATTTTTAGTTGTTGTTAAAGAGAAATCTTTTTCTAAGGCATCAGCAAAGTTAGGTATATCTCAACCAGCAGTAACACAACAGATGAGATTTTTAGAAGATTACTTGGGGGCAAGTATTGTAGATAGAAAAAAGAATGGGATAAGACTTACAAAAGAGGGTGAGAAACTATATCAAATAGCTCAAAAGATAGAAAAAGTTATTTTAAGTAGTGAGAAAGAGTTATTGAAAATAATCAATAAAGATATTACATTTATTTTTGGAGCATCAAATGCAATAGGTAACTATATTTTACCAACATTTCTTAATGATATTAAAGAGAAAATTGACAATGATGTTAGTGTTAGTATAACTAATAGTGCTGGAGCTATTGTGGAGTTGAAAGACAAAAAAGTAGATATGGCACTTATAGAATCACCTATATTTGAAGATGGTGTTATATACAGAGAGTGGATTGAAGATGAGATTGTAATTTTCTCAAATCAAAAACTTCCAAGAAGAGTTAAAAACGAGGATTTAGCCTCTTATAAATGGGTATGTAGAGATGCCAATAGTCATACTAGAAAAGTTTTTAAAGAGGCTCTTGATGCTACAGATATGGTAGATTGTGATACTTTTAATGTTGTAAGTGAAGCTTCTTCTCCTACAGCTATTGTACAAACAGTTCTACATAGTGATAAAACAGATAGTATACCTACTGTATCAATTGTATCAACACATGCTATTGAAGATTTAGTAAAAGCTGGTGTATTGTTTGAGACAAGGTTACCAAATATCAAAATGAAAAGAAAACTATATATTGCATACTTAAAAGATAGAAAACATGATGCTTTTGTAGATACAGTTATTAGTTACTTAATGACTATTAAAAATAAATAATTTAACTACTTAAAACTAAAAAAGGGTTAAGATAAATTTATCTTAACCCTTTTTTTTATCTAAATAGTTCCTATCTTGCATATCCAACAGAACGAAGTTCTCTAATTACACTAACTCTTATCTCTCCAGGATATTGTACTTTAGACTCTATCTCTTTAGCTATCTCTGTTGACATCAATATAGATTCATCATCATTTACTAACTTAGCATTAACAATTACTCTTAACTCTCTACCAGCATTTATAGCATAAGCATTTAAAACACCTTTTTGTCCAATAGCGATAGATTCTATCTCCTCTACCCTTTTTAAGAAGCTTTCAAGAACCTCTCTTCTAGCTCCTGGTCTAGCTGCACTTAAAGCATCAGCAGCACAAACAGCAGCTGATTCTATACTTGTAGCTTCCTTATGACCATGATGTGCATAGATAGCATTTATCACCTCATCAGGTTCACCTAATCTTTTACATAGGTCAGCCCCAATATCTACATGACTACCTTGAATATCGTGAGTTAAGGCTTTCCCTATATCATGCATAAGTCCAGCTCTTCGTGCTAAAATTGTATCTCCACCAAGTTGTGAAGCTATAAGTCCTGCTAGATTTGCAACTTCAAGTGTATGTGCAAGTGCATTTTGACCATAACTAGCTCTATATCTAAGTTTTCCAACTAAATGAACCAACTCTTTATGCATATTTTTAATTCCTAGTGAAGCTATTGTCTCCTCACCCTCTTTATCAATATTATTATCAAACTCAGTTTTTACACGATTATAAATCTCTTCTATTTTTGCAGGATGTATTCTACCATCCTCTAACAACTCTTCAATAGTTCTAGTAGATATTGCTCTTCTGTAGAGATTAAAACTACTTACAGTTATAGTATTTGGAATATCACCAATTATAATATCTACACCCAAACAAAACTCAAGAGCTTTAATATTTCGCCCCTCTTTTCCAATAATTTTACCTTTTGCCTCTTCATCTGGTAAAGGGATATGATTGATAAGTCTTTCAGCAGCAAATTCTCCTGCATATCTAGTAACTGCATGTGATAAAATATTATTTATCTCTTTAGATGACTCCTCTTTTGCCAACTTGTACTCTTTTCTAAATAGAGAAGCTATCTCTGCTCGATGATCATCTTTTAATTGTTCTAAAAGTAGATTTTTTGCTTCTGTTGATGTTAGACCACTTGCATTTTCAAGAACTTTTACAGCTTGTTTAGTTTTCTCTTCATAGTCTTTCTTTTGAGATTGAAGACCATTTTTTAATGAAACAACTTCAATTTTACTATTTTCAATAATCTCCTTATCTTTTTTTATTTTTGATAAATTTTTATCAACCAATTCATTTAATTCTCTCTCTTTAAACTCAAGCTCTTTTCTTGTGTTCTTAAACTCTCTATCGTAATCTCTTCTAGCTTTGCTACGAGAATCTTTTAATAACGATTGTGCTTCATGCTCAATCACTTTTGCTTTTGCTTTTGCTTGTTCTGTATAAACTTCAAACTTTGCACTATTAATTTTATTTGCTACTATAAAACCAAGCAAAGCAGTTATAACTGAAACAGCTATTAGTATAAATATTTCCATTTTAATAAACCTTTATATTGTAATTATATAATCAGCTTTTATATCATGTTCACTTGTTACAATCTCATTAGTTTTACAAAGAGTTAATTGAGTAAAAATTGTGATAGGTTTCCTCTTTAATCTATCATAAAATCTATCATACATACCTGCACCAAACCCCACTCTTCTAAGTGTTTTATCAACGCCTACAATTGGGACAACAATTAGATCTAAATCTATATTATTATTTTTATATCTTGAAAAATTAGGTTCTTTAATATTAAATCTTTTCTTTGTTAAAGGGAGTCTATATTTTACAGGTACAAACGATTTACCTTTCATATATGGTACATAAACCTCAATATTTTTTTCTTTTCTTAATCTATTTATAATCGGTCTTACATCAACCTCTGTTTTTAAAGGGATATAAAGTAGTACTTTTTTAGGTTTATATATTTTAATAATATCTATAATTTTAGAACAAATTGCCCTATCTCTTGTTATCTTTGTATTTTTACTAATAAATTGTAACTTACTTAAACATAACTTTCTAAAGTTATCTTTGTTTGTCTTTGACATGACTTAAGCCTTTTTAGGATAAAATCCAAATTATATATTAACACAAGGAACTAAAAATGAAGATTAAAAATATTGCAATTTTATCTATTTTAACAATTGCACTTCTATCAGGATGTGATGGAAAAGATAAAATTGATGAAAATATTGTAGTTACAAAAAATGAACAAAAAGTTACACAAAAACAACAACTGCCAAATTTTAATTTAGTAACATCAACTGGTAAAAAAATTGTTATAGTACCTACTCAAGATGGCTGGAAATTTGAAGGTTTAGAAAACAAAGTTGTTCTAGTTGACTTTTTTGGAACTTGGTGTCCACCATGTAAAGCTGAAATTCCGCATTTAAACAACATAAGAGAAAAACTTAAAGATGATTTTGAAATTTTAGGGATAGATATAGGTTCAAGAAGAGGTGAAGTAACCAAGCCAACAGAACTAGCAAGTTTTATAAAAGATTTTAAAATAAAATACCCAGTAACAACAGGTGGAGACAACGGTAAATTATTTGGTGCTGTTAGTGAATTAAATCCTCAAGGTTCAATCCCATTTATGGTTTTATTCAATAAAAAAGGTGAATATGTTAAATATTATATTGGTATGAAACCTGAAGAGATGTTGTTTAATGATATTTCACAAACTATTAAGATGAAATAATGTTCGGTATTTTCAAACGAAAACCGAAAAAAGAACCAATAGACGAAATAGTTGAAGAGGTAGTTAAAGAGCAAACTGAAACTACCCCTCCTATAGTTGAAACTCCTAAAGAGGAGATAGTTCAAACTATAATTGAAGATAAATCTACAACTGATAATCCAATATTAAACGATACTGAGCAAGATAAAGAGAAAAAAGGCTTTTTTTCAAGAGCATTAGAGAAAACAGTTAGTAACTTTAAATCAATAGTTCCACAAAAAAAAGAAAAAATAGAGTTTGAGATAATAGAGGAGCTTTTAATTGAAGCTGATATGGAATATGAGATAGTTGAAAAAGCGATGGATGGACTTCCTGAATTTATCACAAGAGCTCAGCTAAGACACAGACTTGTAATGCTTTTTGAACACGCCCCTATTATAGATGATTCCAATATTCCAAAACCTTTTATTGAACTGATTATTGGTGTTAATGGTGCAGGAAAAACAACTACAATTGCAAAACTTGCAAATATGTATAAACAAAATGGGAAAAGTGTAGTTTTAGGAGCTGGAGATACATTTAGAGCTGCTGCTATTGAGCAACTTTCAACATGGGCAGATAAACTTGATGTGCCTATTATTAAAACAAAACAAGGTCATGATCCAAGTGCAGTTGCATATGATACAATATCTTCAGCAGTTGCAAAAAACTTTGATCATGCTATTATTGATACAGCAGGTAGACTTCAAACACAAGTAAACCTTGCAAATGAGTTGAAAAAAATTGTAAAAGTATGCGATAAGGCACATAATGGAGCTCCACATCAAAAGATTATGATTTTAGACGGTACTCAAGGAAATACCGCAATTGCTCAAGCAAAAGCATTTAATGAGATGATAAATATTGATGGTATTATCGTAACTAAACTTGATGGTACTGCAAAAGGTGGGGCACTATTTTCAATCTCAAATCAACTTGAACTTCCAATATTTTACATTGGAATTGGGGAAAAAGCAGATGATTTAATACCATTTTCACCTGAAGAATTTGTAGATAGTTTACTAGATGGGATATATACTTAATGGAAGAAAACTTAAGTGAGTGTAGAAACTGTAAAAGTAAAGTTCCTAAAAAAGCAAGAAGATGTCCATACTGTGGAATTTTAAATCCAACAGTTACAATACCAGAGATATTAAAAACTATAGCTTTTGTTATAATTATAATGTTTATTTATACTGTTTTTGCTAAATAAACTAAAAAGTCAAACTTTATATAAAATTTGACTTTTTTATTGAAAGAAACTATATTTTTTCTATAATTTTCATTAAAAAATTTGCAGAATTTTTTGCACTTGTTTCTAAAAACTCTTCGAAATTAAATCCAGCATCCATATCAGCTGTATCACTAATAGCTCTTAAAATTAAACATGGAACATCTAAAGCATCACATACAACTGCAACGCTAGCACCTTCCATCTCCAAAGCATCAGCTTTAAAAGTATTTGCAATAAAATCTTTTCTCTTTTCATCACAAACAAACTGATCACCAGTAGCTATAATACCCTCAATAATTTTTATACCATTTTCTTGTGCCACTTCTAAAGCGATATTTTTTAGCTTTTCATCTGTACTAACATAAACATCTCCACCAGGAACATATCCATGAGGATGACCAAATGCAGTTATATCTAAATCATGTTGAGAAAGTTTATTTGCAACTATTAAATCACCTATTTTAAGTTCTGGATTAATACCACCAGCAACACCACTAAAAAGTAAAGTATCACATCCAAACTTCTCTATCATAGTTGTAGCAGTAAGTGTAGAGAATACTTTACCTATTTTACTATATGCAATAACAACATCTAAATCATTGTATTTTGCTTCATAATATATATTGTTAGCAAACTCATTTTTCTTTATATTAGTAAAGTTTTCTAAAAGAGGAGTTATCTCCTCCTCCATTGCACCCATTATTGCTAATTTAGTCATTTAACTTTCCTAAAGTATCTTCAAGTGTTTTCATATCTGAAACATTTAGTGTAGGTACTGCTTTTACAATCTTTCTATTAAGACCTTTTAAAACTGCTCCATTTCCAAACTCTATCATCATATCAAGATTTGAAGCATGAGCTACTATAGAGTGTTTATATTTAACAGGTGAAGTAAGTTGTTTTCCTAATAAATCTATAGCTAGTTCTTTTTTATTATAAACATCAGCAGTCACATTTGAAATAATATTTGTTGTAAATTCATTTGTAATAAATTTTTCTAAATAAGGATTTAATTTATCTACAGCACTATTTAAGAGCTCACAATGACTGGCAACACTCATATCTAGTACAATTGCTCGTTTTGCACCAGCTTCTTTATATGTATCTACCAAAGATTCTAAATCAGCTTTAATACCAGCTACAACTATTTGACCATCCATATTATAGTTTGCTGCCCAAATCTTTTTTCCCTCTGCTCTTTGAGTTTCAGTCATATTTTCAACAACTTCATCAGTTAAACCAACTAAAGCCATCATACCAGCACCTGCACCTGCACAAGCTTCATTCATAAATAATCCTCTTTTATGAACCAACTCAACTGCATCAAGATAACTAATAGCACCAGATGCAACTAAAGCAGAAAACTCACCTAAAGAATGTCCTAAAACAAATTCTGGTTTGATATCACATTTATCTTTAAAAATTGCGTTTGCTATACAACTTACTAAAAGAATAGCAGGTTGAGTAAATTCTGTTTTTCCTAAATTGTCATTCTCATTAAACAATAACTCTTCAAAACTAAAACCTAATCTTTCGCTCGCTTTACTAATCATATCTTTAGCGATATCACTATTTTCAAAAAAATCTTTACCCATACCTACAGTTTGACTACCTTGACCTGGGAATATAAAAGCTACTTTTTTCATTTTAAATTTACCTTTCTTCTTAAATTAAAAACTCCCATTTCAAAAGAAATAGGAGTTGAGTATTTTTAGTTAAAATACTTTTTAGCTGTTTTTACAACCTTCACCATCGTGACCACCACAACATTCATGCTCTTCTCCGTGTTTTTCACCTTCACAACATTCTGTTTCTTTTTCATCTGCATGGTCATGTGATCCACATGATCCACCACCACAACATCCACCAGCAGCAGCCATACCACCAACAACACCAGTTTGAATCTCCTCTTCTGTTGCAGCTCTTACATCTGTAACAGCTACTGTAAACATTAATGATTTTCCTGCCATTGGATGATTATAATCTATTGTTACATCATCTCCTGCTATAGCTTTAACCACAACTTGTACAGTTTCACCTTGCTCACCTGTACCATATAGTGTCATACCTTCAACTAAATCAACACCTGCAAATTGTTCTTTAGGTAAAGTTTGAATAGCTTCATCATTATACTCACCATAAGCATCAGCTGGCTCAACCATAACATTTGCTTTTTCACCAGCACTTAACTCTACTAATTTAGACTCTAACCCAGGGATAATTTGCCCTTGACCTGTTATAAACTCTAAAGGAGCTCCTCCAACATTTGTATCTAGTTGCTCTTGTGTTTTTGCATCATTTAATGTATATTCTATTGACATAACTTTATTTGACATTTTATTACCTTTTATTTAATTTTTTATTTAATTTTTTTAGAAGCTTCTTTTGCTTCGTTTGTATCTGGATAAATCTCTATTAATGTTGAATAAAAATTATCTGCATTTGCTTGATCACCAGTTTTTTCAAATGATATTGCACTATGTAGCAATAATTTTGGTAAATAGTTCGCTTTATCATATAACATCATACTTGTTTTAAAATAATATAATGCATCTTTATATTTTTTTCTATAATATTTTATCTCACCAATATAATAATTACACTCAGCTGGTCTATGCTTCATATCAACTAAATGTTCCAATATAGGCAAAGCTTTTGTAAAATAATCTTTTTTAAATAATACTCTAACTTCACGCATAAGCTCTTGTGGTGTTTTATCTCTAGTTACTTTTGTAGATGATTTTTTCTTTGCTTTTATCTCTTCCTTATCCAACATCTTGATTAGTTTATTAAACTCTGACCTTGTAATATAGTTTTTATTAATATCATTTACCAATAACACAATTTTATCAAAAGATTTTTTAATAGATTTTATATTTTCATTATTTCCATCAACTATTAATTTTAATTCTGATATATCTAATGTAAGTTCCTCTAATGATCTTTTATTATTATCTTGTGTAGATTTACTAAGCAAAGTATCACTATTTGTTTTCTCAATCTGCTTATTTAGATTTAAATAAACTTTATTAAGTTTTTGACTATCACCCTCAATTAATGATTCCAAGCCATCCAATCTCTCTTCAAGGTCTTGAATTACTACATCAACTTTTTTTATTTTTTTTTCATTTTTTGCAACTGTTTTTTTGTTTTTAACAATAACTTTCTCTGCTGATGTCAAACCATAAGGTGTAGGTGAATCTAAATCACCTGCACCAAACATTGACATTTCACTAGAATTAGCAAAAGATACTAATACTGAAATAGATAAAAATAACTTAAACAATTAACAATCCAAATTTATGGTAGTAATCTATAATCAACTCTTCTATTCATTTTCCAACAATCAACATTTTTATCTGTACATACTGGATTACTTTCACCAAAACTAACTAACATAATTCTATCTGAATCAACACCATCTGCTACTAATGCATCTTTTGTTGCTTTTGCTCTTTTTAAACCAAGTGCATAATTGTACTCATCTGTACCCCATTCATCACAATTACCCTCAAGTTTAATCTTTAAACTATCGTAAGATTTTGTAACATTATCAATTGTTGTTGCATTAGTTGTTGCAACATCTCTCATATCTGTAGATATGTTATATTTATCAAATGCAAAATGGATTGAGTCTAACGTAACAGTTTGACCATTAATCTCACTATTAACACTATTTCTATCTCGTGTTAAATAATCAACA